>JBKPMA010000426.1:0-4982 GCA_046731935.1 Acidobacteriota bacterium | reverse complement strand
GCTCTCGATCGCCACTTTCAACCGGCGCGCCAGCGCGAGCGTCACGTCTTTCTCGAGCAGACCCTTCGCGCCGTGGACGCCCTCGTCGGTGCCGCCGTGACCAGGGTCGATCACGATCACGTGCGTGGCCGTTCCAGGCGTCGGCAGCGGAGGCTGTTCCGGCGGAGCGATAGGCGAGGCCGGCCCTGCCGATGACTCCAGCGTCGGGAACACTTCCACGACGAGATGCATGATCGAGGCATCCCCCGGCATGTCAGTTGCGCGGAAGCTGCCGAAGCGCGGGCCCAGGTCCAACGCGATCCCGGTGCCTGTCTCAGTTGGATGAATGGCCGTGACGACGCTCTGCGCGGGTGCAGGACCGATCGACGTGTCGAGGGCGTCGGCGTCGAACCGGACGACCAGACGCGTCGCCTCCTGCACGATCGAGTGAGGCGTGGCCGGTGAGATGTCGAACGTCACGCGTGCCTGTGGTCCCGGCAGCTCGTGGCGAATGACAACGCGCGGCAGGCGGACGGTGCCGGCGATGACGAGCCGCGACGCCCTTCTGAATTCGAGCGGACCATCGGCGATCGGGACGAGGACGCGGCCGATGAAATCGATCGGCACGAACCACTTGCCTCCGATTTTGATCGGCGTGGAGGGTAGCGAGATCAGTCGTCCGCCAACGGAAGCGAGCGACTGATCGGGATTCAGGACGGCGGTCTTGCCCTTCCACGTGACCGTGATCGAATGCGTGGACTGATCGTCGCGGACGACGATCGGAAAGACGAGGATGAGCTCATCGAGCGCGATGAACTCGTTGTCGTTCACGACCAGCGATGGCAGCGGACGTGACCCTTGCGGACTGAGCAGGCGAAGCGGCGTCGGGGGCGGGCTCTGCCCACGGAGACCGACGGATGGTCCGAGGGCCGCCGCCACTAAAAAGCCAATTAAAGCGCGCTTCGCCCTGGCAGAAACTGCGACGGGCTCGAGGGCGGCACGCTGACGGTGAAGAGATAGGGGCAAAGGGGTAAGGGAAGCCGGTACGTCTAGAATCCCACGCCCAAAGCCCAGAGCCCAAGGCCTAAAGCCGAAATGGGGTCGGGATACCTTGCACTTTCTGCAAGCTATCCCGACCCCGTTTCAGAGATTGGTGGAGCCGGGCGGAATTGCACCGCCGTCCGAGAACGCCTATCGTCAGAATCTACGTGCGTGTCCGCTTCTGTTTTCTCGCTGACGATGTAAAGAAGCAGCGAAAATCGCCGTCAGCCAGCCTCGGAACCGTCTCGCTGCAACCGGCCGAGGCGCCCGGTTGCCACCATCCTGCTAAATGGCGTCTGACCCCCGGCCCGCAGGCTGGCCAGGGCAGACGTCACGGCTTAATTAAGCCGCGAGAGCAAGCTGCTGATTGGCAGTTGTTGTTTTTTCCATCGGATTAACGAGGGGGATGGTCCTCGGCACGCATCCAACGCCTCACCGCCCCCGTCGAAGCTGATTCGGCCCCGTCAGGTCGCTTGGCGCGATACTGATCTTCCATTCTACGCGAGCGGATGGTGGCTGTCAAAATGTTCAGCCGGATGGAGTTATCGGCATCCTTCGACCTTGACGAAAAGTGGCACCCCTGCCGATAATGCCAGGAGGAGCCGGGGGCGTCCGCCGCCAGAAATTCACCCCGGCACCTATTACGGGTGCCTGCCGCGACGCCGATACATCCGACATGGCTACGCCAGACGACCAGATTCAGGACTTGATCGACGGACTGCTCGACCGTTCGCGCGTGCAGTTGCGTGCAGATCTCGAAGGTTTGCTCCGCGACATCGCCGACGCGTCCGCAACTCAGCAGGAAGAAGCCGCCCGCACCGCCAGGACCACAGCTGAAGCGGCCGCTGCCTCGCTGGTGGCCGAAGCCATCAGTGCCGAGCGGGCCACCGCGGCAGAAAAGCTCCAGGCTGCAGTTGACGAAGCCGAGCAAGCGGCGAACACGGTTCACCAGGCCGCACTCACCGCGCTTCAGTCGGACCTCAAGGCGGCACAGACGGAACTCGCCGACGCGAAGGCTCAGGCCGAGCGCGATGTGGCCGACGCGCGTACGACGGTGGTTGCCGCGTCGACAGCGATCCTCGACGGCGTAAAGGCCATAGACGACGCGCAGTCGCTCACGGAAGTACTCGACGGCTTTCTCGATCACGCGTCGCGTCACACCCCGCGCGTGGCCATGCTTCTACTCACTGACGAGAAGCTGCGCGGATGGAAGTGGCTTGGCTTCCTCGGTCCGGCGACGACCGTCGAGTTCGCGCTCACCGATTCGCATCTCGTCTCCCAGGCGGCTCGTGCCGGCAAGACCGAGACATCGTCCGCCGCCGGAACGCCGGATGCCGTCCTCGCGCCGACGCGCGACGGACACACCTCCGTCGCCATTCCGATCGTCATCGACGGCCGCGTGGTTGCGGTGCTCTATGGAGACGATGACGGAGAGGAATCAACGACGCTGCCGGGCGCGTGGCCGCAGCTGCTCGAAGTGCTCGCGCGGCATGCGAGCCGGGCGCTCGAGGCCATGACGGCGCGCCGGATGCCAGACCTCGTGCGGGCCAGCGCCGCCGAGCGCGCGAAGCGCAGCGATGCGGAGGCTCGTCCAGCGTTGCTGGGGCAGGCTTCGTGATCCACGGACGGACGATCAGATACTGCACGCCCGTCGTCCTCTTCGTGCTGGTCGCGCTGGCTATGCCGCGCGCGCAACAACCTCCCACTTCACAGCCGATCGCGCTCGTCCAGCCGCTGGTTCCCACTGCGCACGCGCCGATCCCGCGCGATCCGTTCCGGTTGTGGCTCGCGCCCGTGGATGTCACGCGCAAGACGTCGGCGCTCAACAGCTTCACCCACGGCACGCGCAAGTTCAGTGAAGCGAAATATACCGAGGCACTGCCGCTCGTCAGCGTGCGCCTCGCCGGATCGCCGCTCGCGCAGTACGGCCAGTACTACCGCGGCCTGACCGAGGAGCGCCTCTCGCATCTTGATTCCGCAAAGCAGGTGTTCGGAGCCTTGCTGGCGGATGCGCCCGTTGGATATCTCTCCGAAGCCGTGCGGCTCCGCCTGGCGGAGATTGCCGAAGCGCAGGGCGATCTCGCCACGGCCGTCGCGCGCTACAAGGAAATCGCCGCCGGGAAGCCCGTCGCACCTGAAGACCTGCTGCTGAAGCTGGCGCAGGCTTCGAAGGCGTCGGGCGACGCTGCCGGCGCGGCGCAAGCGTGGGCGCGTGTCTACTACGAGTATCCGCTCAGCGATCAGGCAGCGATCGCGCAGTCTGCACTCGATCTCGCGGCAGCATGGCAACCGCTCGAGAACGGATCGCCGCGGTTCAAGCTCGAGATCGGCCGCGCGGAGCGGCTGTTTGGCAGCAAGCGGTACGCACAAGCGCGTACGGCGTTTGAAAACCTGAAGCCGTATGCATCGGGCGACGACGCCGAGCTCGTCGGCATGCGGCTCGCGGAATGCGATCACTATCTGCGGCGCTTCAAGGCCGCACGCGATGCGATCGAGCCGTACACGCGGTCTGCCAGCCGGCGCGCGGAAGCGCAGTTCTTCTACCTGACCGACACACGCGAACTGGGTGCGCGCGATGAATTCGTCCGCCTGACGCACGAGCTCGTATCTGCGTATCCGACTGAGTCGTGGTCGGAAGAAGCGCTGAACAACCTTGCTACACACTTCATCGTGACCGATGATGACGACGCGGCGGATGCGACGTTCCGCGAGGTGCTCGATCGATTTCCCAACAGCCGCCACGCGCAGCGTGCCTCGTGGAAGGTCGGGTGGAACGCGTACCGCTCGGGCCGCTACGACGAGACGATCAAGATCTTCGAGCAGGCGGCGTCGCGCTTTCCACGGTCCGACTTCCGCCCCTCGTGGCTGTACTGGGACGCCCAGGCGCACGACAAGCTGGGTCATCCCGACGTCGCAAACGCGCGGCTCGCGCTGATCGTGTCGGATTACCAGAACTCGTACTACGGCCGCATGGCCTCAAAGCAGCTCGCGGACCGCTCCGCGTCAAACACACAGGTAGCGGCGACATCGGGCGTCGCCGATGCGCCGCAGACAATTCCGGATCCCGGCCTTCCGCCCACGCACGATCTCATCCGGCAGTTGATCGCGGTCGAGTTATACGACGATGCGATGAACGAGCTGTTGTATGCGCAGCGCACGTGGGGCGACTCGCCGGCGATTCAGGCCACGATCGGGCTGGTCTATTCGAAGACGGGCGAGCTGCGGCGCGGCATCAATGCGATGAAGCGCGCGTATCCGCAGTACCTGGCCGCGGGCGGTGAACAGCTGCCGGTGGACATGCTGCGGGTGCTGTTTCCAGTGGCCTACTTCGATCTGATCAAGAAGCACGCGGCCGAACGCGGGTTGGATCCGTACCTCGTGTCGGCGCTGATGGCGCAGGAAAGCACGTTCGATCCCTCGATCAAGTCGAGCGCGAACGCCGTTGGGCTGATGCAGGTGCTGCCGTCCACGGGGCGGCGCCTGGCGAAGCGCGTCGGTGTGAAGCGCTACCGGAACGCCCTCCTGATCGATCCGGACACCAACATCCGGCTCGGGACCGAGCTCTTCAGCAATCTCGTGGATCGGTTTGGCGGCGTCCATCTCGCGCTGGCCAGCTACAATGCGGGTGAATCCGTCGTGGCGCGCTGGATGGCGGAGCGGCCGGGCATCACCAAAGAGGAATTCATCGACGACATCCCGTATCCTGAGACGCAGGGGTACGTGCGCAAGATCATCGGGACGGCGGAGGATTACCGCCGGCTGTATGGCACGCTGGGCGCCGAGCCTGGCCGTCCGTCCGTATCGCATCCCGAGACCTCCGCGAGCTTCTCCTCGTCGTCGGAATCGTCGACGAAACACAGGACCTCCACGAAGCACTCGACGAAGAAGCCGAAGCCCAAGAAGAAGCACCACTGAGCCGATGCGCGGATCACGCAAAGCGACGACGTTCAATGAGTCAGTCA
>JBKPMA010000425.1:0-11331 GCA_046731935.1 Acidobacteriota bacterium | reverse complement strand
AGAACACGAGGAACTGCAGATTGTCGTGTGGCGTGTCACCCGGGTTGAGCAGGTTGTTCCCGAGGTCGTCGCCCATGCTCCAATTGAGGTGCTTGCCCGAGCCGTTGACTCCGGCGAAGGGCTTCTCATGGAGCAGGCAGGCCAGGCCGTATTTCGGCGCGACGCGCTTCATGGTCTCCATCACCATCATCTGGTGATCGGTGGCCACGTTCGCGTTCTCGAAGACCGGCGCGATCTCGTACTGGCTCGGAGCCACTTCGTTGTGGCGCGTCTTGACCGGGACGCCGACCTTGTAGAGCTCGGCCTCGGCTTCCATCATGAACGCGAGCACGCGTTCCGGGATGGCGCCAAAGTACTGATCCTCCAGCTCCTGACCCTTGGGCGGCTTCGCCCCGAACAGCGTTCGGCCCGCGTTGATCAGGTCGGGACGGTTGAAATAGAAGTGGCGGTCAATCAGGAAGTATTCCTGCTCGGGGCCGCAGGTCGTCGTGACGCGCTTGGCGTGCGATCCGAAGAGCTTCAGGATGCGCAGCGCCTGCACAGAAAGCGCTTCCTGCGAGCGGAGCAGCGGCGTCTTCTTGTCGAGGGCCTCACCGGTCCAGCTCACGAACGCGGTCGGAATCACCAGCGTGGCGCCGTTCGGATTCAAGAGCAGCCACGGCGGCGACGTCGGATCCCATGCCGTGTAGCCGCGTGCTTCGAAGGTGGATCGCATCCCACCCGACGGGAAGCTCGAGGCATCCGGCTCGCCCTTCACCAGCTCCTTGCCGCTGAACTCCGTGACGGCCTTTCCGGTCGCGCCATCCGGCGACAGGAACGAGTCGTGCTTCTCGGCGGTGATGCCGGTCAACGGCTGAAACCAATGCGTGTAGTGCGTGGCGCCGTGCTCGACCGCCCAGTCCTTGAGCGCCGAGGCGACGATGTCCGCTGCCGAGGCGTCGAGCGCCTCACCGACCGTGATCGTGCGGCGGAGTGCTTTGTAGACCTGCTTGGGCAGTCGTGCCTGCTGCACGTCATCGTTGAACGTGAGACTCCCAAATGAATCGGCGGCACGCGGCAGATTGCCGGCGGCCTGACCGGCGGTGACGCCCCAGTCAGTAATTCCCTTGATGGCGTCTTCGAGTACAGATCCCATCGGAGTGGCCGTCCTTTCTGAATCGAATCGAGGCCCGAACGTTGTATCCGGAAGCCGGCGCGGATGAAGCCCGTGACGGATGGTGAATTATGCACGAGATTTCTATCGGTCTGCAACAGGGAACCGCAATCTATACAGTTTTGTCGGGTGATTCATGCAGAGTGATCGTCGTTTCGTGTCCAATCTGCACGTTTTCGTGAACAGTCCAGGCTTTGGGCGGGCTTGGCGCCCGGCAGACTGGTCGAGGTGCTAGAATCGGCCCTCCATCAGCGTCGCGTGTGCCAGGATGGGCCCCGCCGGTACGAGGCTCACTGCCAGCCGGCGGCGTCGCGGATGGGTGCCGCCCCGGATCGGAGCGCGTGTTGTCGTCTCAGTCGTCGCCGGATGCCAGATCGTCCCACAGCGCCTCCGTGAAGGTGCTGACACTCTCCGCCCTGGGCGTGGTCTTCGGCGACATCGGTACGAGCCCCCTCTACGCCCTGCGCGAATGTTTCTACGGGCCGCACGCCGTCCCGGTGACACATGAGCACGTCCTCGGCGTCCTTTCCTTGATCTTCTGGGCGCTCGTGGTCGTCATCTCGATCAAGTACGTCACCTTCGTCATGCGCGCCGACAACCAGGGTGAGGGCGGCATCCTGGCGTTGATGGCCCTCGTACCGCCGACCTATCGCGGTCCTCAGAGCCAGGGCCTTCTCATCGGCCTGGGTCTCTTTGGCGCGGCTCTCTTGTACGGCGATGGCATGATCACGCCGGCCATCACCGTGCTTGGCGCCATCGAAGGGCTGAACACGGCGACGCCGCTCTTCCAGCCGTACGTCGTGCCGATGACGGTCGCGGTCCTCGTGGTGCTGTTCCTCGTGCAGTACCGCGGGACGGCGCACATCGGCGCTATCTTCGGCCCCGTGATGGTCGTGTGGTTCGTCACCATCGGCGCACTGGGGCTGCGCAGTCTGGTACAGAACCCCGAAGTCCTCGGGGCAATCGTTCCCACGCACGCCATCCACTTCTTCGCGGCCAACGGCATGCACGGCTTCCTGGTCCTCGGCTCGGTGTTCCTCGTGGTCACCGGTGGGGAAGCGTTGTACGCCGACATGGGCCACTTCGGACGGGCCCCGATCCGACTCGCCTGGTTCGCGATCGTGCAACCGGGGCTGATGCTGAACTACTTCGGCCAGGGGGCGCTGCTTCTCCGAAATCCGCAGGCCGCCGAGCAGCCGTTCTACCTGCTGTCCCCGCCGGCGCTGCTCCTGCCGCTGGTGGTCCTCGCGACAATCGCAGCCGTCATTGCGTCGCAGGCGTTGATCTCTGCGGTCTTCTCGCTGACACGCCAGGCCGTGCAGCTCGGCTACAGTCCTCGACTCGAGATTCAGCACACGTCAGCGACGACGATGGGGCAGATCTACATCAAGAAGATCAACTGGGCGCTGATGCTCGCGACGATCGGTCTCGTGCTTGCGTTCGAGTCGTCCAGCAATCTCGCCGCGGCGTACGGCATCGCCGTGACGGCGACGATGGGGATCACGACGGTTCTCGCGTACGTCATCACGCGCCACGTCTGGGGATGGGCGCGCTGGTCCGCGCTCCTCGTGACGATTCCGCTGTTTGCGATCGATCTCGCCTTCTTCAGCGCCAACGCGCTCAAGATCGCGCATGGCGGCTGGGTGCCGCTGATGATCGCGTCACTCATCTACCTCTTGATGTCCACCTGGAAAAGGGGCCGCCAGATTCTCGGTGCGCTGCTGCGCGCGCGGGCCTACCCCTTCGATCGTTTCCTGAAAGACATCCTCGCCAAGCCGCCGGTGCGCGTACCCGGAACGGCGGTGTTCATGACGGGCAGCGGCGCGGGCACGCCGCCCACGCTCATGCACAACCTCGAGCACAACAAAGTGCTCCATTCGCAAATTGTCCTGCTGACCGTCATGACCGCGGATGTGCCGATCGTGCCGCTCGAGGATCGGGTACGCGTGGAACCGCTTGGCGAACGGTTCTATCGCGTCACCCTCAGCTACGGGTTCATGGAGGAACCGGACGTGCCGGCTGGCCTCGCGCAGGCACAAGCGCAGGGTCTGGCCATCGATCCCAATGACACCACGTATTTCCTGGGTCGAGAGACCCTCGTGGCGACGCGAAACGCCGGGATGCCCGTCTGGCGTGAGAAGCTGTTCGTGCTGATGTCGAGCAACGCCACACGTGCCACCGCGTTCTTCAGGATTCCATCCGAGCGGGTGCTCGAGCTCGGGATGCAGATCGAGTTGTAGCCATGCAGGACTACGCGCGCTGGCTGCGGCAGTTAGTCGCCGACGCGACGCCACGCCTCCTCGCACTCGGTGACGATGCGTCGACGCAGGCCCGCGCGCCCGGCAAGTGGACGCCGCGAGAGATCGTCGGGCACCTGCTCGATTCCGCCACCAACAATCACCGGCGCTTCGTGCTCGGCCAGTTGAACGACACGCTGATCTTCGACGGCTACGCGCAGGATCGTTGGGTGAGCGTGCAGGATTACGTGCACGCACCGTGGGCCGAGCTCGTCACTGCGTGGAGTGGCATGAACCTCGTCCTCGCGCACGTGATGGCGGCCGCGCCGGAGTCAGTACGCGTCGCCGCGCACGCCGAACACAATCTGGATCGGATCGGCTTTGCGCCGATGGCGCGCAACCAGCCGGCGACCCTCGACGACCTGATGCGCGACTATGTCGGACATCTACACCATCACCTGCGTCAGATCCTCGGCGCCGAGTACTCGACGGCCGCGCCCGACGTTGACAAAGTCTCGCTGTCGGAGAAGTTCGCTCGTGTCACCGTCCACTGGTCTCCGCACATCGTCGCCTCGCTCAACGGACAGCACGTCAAGGTCGTGAAGTTCCAGGGCGCATTCGTCTGGCATCATCACGAGGCCGAAGACGAGCTGTTTCTCGTGCACCGCGGGCGCTTCAGGATGGAGCTGCGTGACAAGACCCTACAGCTCGAGCCGGGCGACTTTGTCGTGGTGCCGCATGGCGTGGAGCACCGGCCCGTCGCCGACGAGGAGGTCGAAGTGCTCCTCTTCGAACCGGCAGGCACGCTCAATACCGGCAACGTCCGAAATGAACGGACGGTGACGGATCCCGCCCGTTTGTAGGCTCGCTCTGGGGAAGGCTGGGGCACCGTCCGATAGACAATACGGGCCCCTGCATGACCAATCACGTCGTTGCGCGCTTTGCGAACGGCAGCCTCGTCAAGGGCGTGTCGATCAACGTCGATCCCGCACGGCCCTCGTGCCACGTCCGTTCGGCGGACGGTGTCATGCACGAAGTGAAGTTCGCCGACTTGAAGGCGTTGTTCTTCGTGAAATCGCTCGACGGCAACCCGGCGCATGACGAAGCGATGACAGTGGCGCCCGCGGATCCGCGTACGCGAGGCGCGCACCTGATCGAAGTCCTGTTCAAGGACGGTGAACGCCTGGTCGCCCTCGCGAACCGCTATCCACCGCTCGGCAAGCTGTTCTTTCTCGTCCCGGTCGATCCCGCCAGCAACAACATCCGCATCCTGGTGAACCGCGAGCAGCTCACGTCACTCGAGAAGGCGACATCAGCAGCCTGAGCGCGTCCGACGCGTCGTCCATTCGACTCCGATTGACTGTAGGATCGAACCATCCGAGGTCCACATGCTGAGCATGAGCGTCGCGTGGTGGGAGCTGATCCTCCGTGCTCTGGTCGTGTACGCCTTCCTCATCGTGCTGTTGCGCGTCACCGGCAAGCGGCAGGTCGGCCAGCTGGCGCCGTTCGACCTTGTCCTTCTCCTGATGCTGTCGAACGCCGTCCAGGATTCGATCAACGGAGGCGACAACTCACTGCTTGGCGGCCTGGTCTCCGCGACGACGCTCGTCGTGATCAATGGCGTCGTGAGCTGGGGCACGTGGCGCAACAAACGATTCGAGCGGCTCGTCGAAGGCCGGCCGCAAATCCTCATTCACAATGGGCACCTGTTCGAAGACGTTCTGGCCGCGGCGCATCTCACGCACCACGAGCTGAATGCCGCGCTTCGACAGTCCGGGTGTACGTGCATCGAGGAGGTGCGATCCGCCGTCCTCGAGAACAACGGCGCGGTCAGCGTGGTGGCTCGCCACACGGACTGAACCGCCAGCACTCGTTCCTCGTAAAATCGCGGCATGACGCCTGCTTCCCAGCCAGTCGTGTCGTCGGACCGCTCCGGTACACAGATCTCGTTCGCGTCGCTCGCCGCCAAGACGATCGCGCTGCACACGGTCACGTATTTCATTGCCGGACTGCTCGCCTACACGCTGCTCGATTACCAGAAGCGTTTCGCCGATCCCACGATGCACGGCTACATGCTGCCGACGACGTCGATGTGGGTGATGGCGGGGCCGCTCTTTCAGCCCCTGCGCGGACTGCTGTTCGCGTGCATCTTCTATGTGCTGCGCGGATCGTTGTTCGACGCGCCATCGCACTGGCTGCGCACGTGGCTGGTACTGGCGGGTGTGGGAATCTTCGGGACGTTCGGTCCGGCTCCCGGGTCGATCGAAGGCTTGATCTACACGAACCTGCCGGTCGTCTCTCAGATCTTCGGGCTCAGTGAGGTCGTCGGGCAGTCGCTTGCCTTGTCATGGTCGCTCGGCTATTGGGTCCGGCATCCGCACGCCAAGGGCTTCGGCATTGCGGTGTGGGTCGCGTTCGCAATTGTGATGCTGCTGCCGGTCCTCGGTCTGATGGCCGGGCCGCGGTAGATCAGAGGTCGAGCTCTTCGGCCTCCTCGGCGCGCTCCATGATGAAGCGGAACCGCGCGGAGGCATCCTTGCCCATCAATTCGTTCATCACACGGTCGGTGACGAGCTGGTCGGCAATATCCACGCGGAGCAGGCGGCGGGTCTTCGGGTTGAGGGTCGTCTCCCACAGCACCTTGGGCATCATCTCGCCGAGGCCCTTGAAGCGTGTGATTTCTGGCGTCGAACGTCCGCTCGGTCCCTTCCCGTGCTTCTCCAGGATCTGCGTCTTCTGCGCTTCGTCGAGCACCCAGTAGGTCTCCTTGCCGATGTCGATGCGGTAGAGCGGAGGCTGTGCCAGGAAGATGCGGCCGTTCGCCATCAGCTGCGGCATGTGCCGGTAGATGAACGTGAGCAGCAACGTCGCGATGTGATGGCCGTCTGAGTCCGCGTCGGCGAGGATGATCACCCGCCCGTAGCGAAGGCGGCTCAGGTCGAAATTCTTGCCGAGCCCGCACCCGAGCGCCGTGACGAGATCCGAGAGCTCCTTGTTCTCGAGAACCTTCGCGAGTGACGCGCTTTCCGTGTTGAGCACCTTGCCGCGCAGCGGCAGGATCGCCTGCCGCGTACGGTCGCGGCCCTGCTTGGCGGAGCCGCCGGCCGAATCGCCTTCCACGATGAAGATCTCGCAGTTGTCGCGGTCCGAGGACGAGCAGTCACTCAACTTCCCGGGAAGAGCGAGCCGTGCGGACGTGGCGCTCTTGCGCGTGACCTCCTGCTGGGCGGCGCGGCTGGCCTCGCGTGCGCGGGCCGCGAGGATGATCCGCGCCACGATGGCCTCGGCGACGCTGATGTTGTGATTCAGCCAGTGCTCGAGCGCCGGCCGTACCGCCGAATCCACGACCGACAGGACCTCGGGATTGTTCAATCGGTCCTTGGTCTGCCCCTGGAACTGCGGCTCCTGGATGAAGACGCTCAGGATGCCGACCAGCCCTTCGCGGATGTCTTCGGCGGTGAGCGTCACACCCTTGGGCGACAGATTGTGCGTGTCGATGAAGTTGCGGACGGCTTTACCGACGCCGGCCCGCAATCCGCTTTCGTGCGTGCCGCCGGAGCCTGTGGGAATGCCGTTCACGTAGCTGCGCAGATGTTCGTCGGTCGATTCGGTCCACTGGAGCGCGAGGTCCATTCGCAGCCCATTGTCCCGCTCCAACAGGAACGTCAGGTCGTGCACCGGCTTGGCGGCGCGCTCGCTCACGACCTTCTGCAGATACTGCACGATGCCTTCGTCGTGCTGATACGTGACACGCTCTTTGGTGGCTTCGTTCTCGAACGTGACCTTGATGCCTTTGTGAAGGTAGCTGACGACTTCGAGGCGCTCACGAATGACGGCGGGGTCGAACTCGATTTTCGGGAAGATGGTGGGGTCGGGATGGAAGTAGACGGTGGTCCCGCTGCCGCGGGCCGATCCCAGATTCTTGAGCGGACCGGTCGGCTTGCCCTGCCTGAAGCGCATCTCCCACTGAGCGCCATCGCGCCGCACCGTGGCGACGAGCTCCTTCGACAGCGCGTTGACGACGCTCGCCCCGACGCCGTGCAGCCCGCCGGCTGTCTTGTAGTTTCCTGGATCGAACTTGCCGCCGGCGTGGAGCACCGTAAAGATGACTTCGACTGCGCTCTGTTTGGTCTTCGGATGTTTGTCGACAGGCATCCCCCGGCCATCGTCGGTAATCGTGAGCGACGAACCGTCCTCGTGCAGCGTGACGACAATGGAGGAGGCGAAGCCGTTCATGGCTTCGTCCACCGCATTGTCGAGGATCTCCCAGGCGAGATGGTGGAGCCCGGCTGCACCGACGCCGCCGATATACATGCCGGGACGTTTGCGGACCGGCTCGAGCCCTTCCAGAACGGTGATGTCTTTTGCGGTGTAGGACGAAGCCATGAATGCGTCGATGATAACAGTCTGATGGCAGGACGAACGGGCGGCGAGTGCCGCCCGCAGCGCGTCGTGCGCTTCGATTCTACGGTATCCTCTGGCCTCGTTCATCCACACCTGACCACGGTGCGATTCAGCGTCCATGCGTTTTCCGGTCACGAGACACTGCATGTCTGTCATTCGTAGAGCTCTGTGCGTCTTGATCCTGTTCGCGGGTATGTACGCGGTGGCTGCGGATCAGTTGCTGCACGCGCAAGCCCCAGCCCCACCCGCTGCATCTGCGCCTACCAGGGCCCCCGTAGGCGTGCCCGGAATCGACGCGCTGGCAGCACTGAAATACCGCAGCATCGGTCCGTCGTTTGGCGGCCGGGTCAGCCGCGTCGCGGGTGTCGCGGGTGATCCGTCAACGTTCTACGCCGCAACGGCATCCGGAGGCGTGTGGCAGTCCGTGGACGGCGGCCTCACCTGGAAACCGATCTTCGATAGTCAGCCGGTCTCGTCGATCGGGTCGCTTGCGATCGCGCCATCGAATCCCAAGGTCATCTACGTCGGATCGGGCGAGGCGAACATCCGCGGCAACGTCGCGGCGGGCAACGGTATCTACCGCTCGCTCGACGGCGGAAAGACGTGGACGCACGTGTGGACGGAGGAGGGGCAGATCGGCACGATGGTCGTGCATCCGACGAATCCCGACGTCGCGTACGCTGCCGTGCTCGGCCGCACCTTCGGCCCCAACCCGCAGCGAGGCATCTTTCGCACGCGCGACGGCGGCCGCACGTGGCAGCAGGTTCTAACGAGAAATGCCGACACCGGTGCCTCCGACGTCGCGATGGATCCCAACAACCCGAACGTCCTGTTCGCCGGGTTCTGGCAGGCCCGCCGCCGCCCGTGGGATCTGACGAGTGGTGGACCTGGCAGCAGCCTGTATGTGTCGCGCGATGGCGGGGACACGTGGACGGAATTGCGCGGGAAGGGCTTGCCCGAAGGCATCTGGGGCAAGGTGGGCGTGGCCATTGCCCCGTCCGACAGTCGCCGCGTCTACGCGCTCATCGAAGCCGAAGACGGTGGACTGTTCCGTTCCGACGACGGCGGCGATACGTGGACGCACATCTCGAAGGACCGGAAAGTGCGGCAGCGTCCCTGGTACTACTCGACAATGACGGTGAATCCGTCGAATCCCGACGACGTGTGGTTTCCGCAGGTGCCGATGGTCCGCACGATCGACGGCGGACGCACGCTCAAGACCGTCAGCGGCTTCCGTCATGGCGATCACCACGACATCTGGATCGATCCGCGCAACCCGCGGCGCATGATCGACGGGAATGACGGCGGCGTCGAGCTCTCGAACGATGGCGGAGAAACGTGGACGCCCGTGCTGTTGCCGCTCGGGCAGTTCTATCACGTGACCACAGACACGCGCGTGCCGTTCCATGTCGCTGGCGCCATGCAGGATCTCGGCACGGTCCAGGGCCCGATCAACAGCTTGACCCGTGCTGGTCTCACCAACGCGCACTGGTACGACGTCGGCGGCGGCGAGGCCGGCCACGTGGTATCGAAGCCGGACGATCCCGACGTCGTCTACGCCGGAGAGTATCTCGGGTACATCTCCCGCTACGACGACCGCACGAAGCAGGCCCGCAATGTCAGTACGTATCCGGAAAACGGATCGGGCCACGGCGCCGAGGACCTCAAGTACCGCTTTCAGTGGACGGCGCCGATCGCCGTGTCGCCGCACGATCCGAACGTCGTCTATCACGGCGCGAACGTGTTGTTCAAAACGACGGACGGCGGCCAGACGTGGTCGGCCATCAGCGGCGATCTGACCCGGAACGATCGATCGAAGCAGGCGTGGTCAGGGGGGCCGATCACCGGCGACAACACCGGCGTCGAGTATTACTGCACCATCTTTGCGATCGCCGAGTCGCCCGTTGCGGCAGGCACGATCTGGACCGGGAGCGACGACGGTCTCCTGCAGGTGACGCAGGATGGGGGAGGCTCGTGGACGAACGTCACGGCCTCGATGCCAGGCATGCCCGAGTGGGGTACGGTCGCCACGATCGAACCGTCGCACTTCGACGCCGGCACCGCCTACGTCGTCGTGGATGCGCACCGCATGGACGATGTTCGGCCGTATCTGTACAAAACGGGTGATTTCGGCCGTCACTGGGCGCGTCTGGACGCGGGGATGCCCCGCGACACCTACCTGCACAGCGTGCGCGAGGATCCGCGCCAGCGCGGACTGCTGTATGTCGGAACCGAGCGCGGCGTCGTGTTCTCGGCCGACGACGGCGGTACGTGGCGATCGCTGCAGCTGAATCTACCGCCTGTCGCGGTGCACGATCTCGCCGTCAAGGATGACGCGCTTGTCGTGGCGACACACGGCCGCTCGCTCTGGGTGCTCGACGACCTGGTGGCGGTTCGCCGCGTCGGCGCGAAGGCGCCCGATGAGGTGACGCTGTTGCCGCCGTCACCAGCCATCCGCTGGCGCTATAGCGCCGAGGCTCGCCTCAAGCCCGCCGGCGAGAATCCGCCGGAAGGCGCGACGATCTACTACTTTCTGAAGGCCAAGCCGTCTGGACCGCTGACGATTGAGATCCTCGACGCCGGAGGCCGTGTCGTACGTACGTTGTCGAGCGTGAAGACGAAGCCGGAGAACGAGGACGACGACGGGGATCCGGACGCCGACGACAAGAAGAAAGATGTGCTCGCTACCGAGCCCGGCATTCAACGGGCCGTGTGGGATCTGGCCTGGGAGGGCGTGAAGCCGATTCCTCGCGCAAAGCTGGACGCCGGAGATCCTGAAGAAGGGCCGCTCGCCGTGCCTGGAACGTACACCGTGCGGTTGACGGTCGATGGCCGCTCGCTGACCGCGCCCCTGACCATCCAGTCCGATCCCCGCGTCCACCTGACGGACGCGGAGCTGCAGGCGCAGCTGACGTTTGCCTTGAAGGTCCGCGACGATCTCTCGAAGCTGACGGCGCTGGTGGCGCGGGTGCGATCGATTCGGACGCAGATCACGCAGCAGCAGCAGGCCTGGAAGGGAAAGTTCCCCGGAGACATGGGCGAGCTCGCCGTTCGCATTCTCGATCGCTGCAATGGACTCGAGGGCCGCCTCCACAACCCGAAAGCCGAAGTGACCTACGACATTCTGGCGTTCAAGGGCGGCGCGCAGCTGTACTCCCGCCTGAGTCCGCTGTTTGCAAACGCCATCGACGGCGATGGTGCCCCGACCCAGGGCATGCAGGCGGTGTACGCCACGCAGGCCGCGGCACTGACGGCACTCGAGACAGAGGTCGAGGCGCTGGTATCGACGGACGTGGCGGCGTTGAACGATGCGGCCAGGAAAGCGGCGCTGCCGTTCATCGTGACCGCGCCGCCGGAGGCGGCCACTGCGACGAAGTAATCGGAGCGGCTCGACGCCGGCGAGCGTCAGCTCGTCGGCGGCTTCTTCCGGCCTCGAGGCTGGCGCGGCGCAGCCGTCCGGCTCGGGGTCTTCCGTGGTGCCTTCGGACCCGCGGTCTTGCGAGGGCGGCGTCCTCCTCGTGGAGCAGGCGTTTCGGC
>JBKPMA010000424.1:0-9146 GCA_046731935.1 Acidobacteriota bacterium | reverse complement strand
CATCGAGGCCGAGCGCATTGGCGAGCAGCGGATGACGGATGAGCGGCGTGCGTGCCACCGCCGAATAGACGTTCTTTCGTGCGGCATACACATCAGCCAGTGTCGGCGGCCGCATGATCGTCATTGGTGTGGATCCTCGCGCACTCCGAGATCGCGTGCGATGTACACGCGGTATGGGCCAGCCTGTGCGAACCGGATTCCGGACATGTCGATGAAGTTTGCGAGCCGCGGAATGTCGCGCGCCCGGACGGCCACCAGCGTATCGCGCGGCACAACCCGTTCGCGGATCTCCCTGGCCTGGACGGTCTGGAATCGATCCGGCGTCAGGCCGTGGCGCAGTCGCGGGTCCAGGTAGAACACGAGCGATCCGATGCGTTCGCGCACGACGAGCAGGCGCGCCGGAAGAATCGGGTGACTGTTGAGCGCCAGGGCCAGATCGCGCGCCGTGAACGACGTGGCGGCTGAGGGCAGCAGTATCGTCAGTACTGCAGTGACGACCGCTGCCGTCGAGAGCGCGAGCAATGATGTGGCGCGCTCGACGCTGCCATTGCGCCAGGCGCGCACGGCCACACTGCACCCGGCGGCGATCACGGTCTCGGCGAGTACGACCCACAGACTCACCGAGATCACGCCACTCACGGTGCCAGCGGCGAGAACGAGCGGCAGGAGCGCCGCGATCAGCGCCGCGTGCGCCACGACAGCGACGGTGAGACCCTTCCGTCCCTCGGCGTACCGGATCCACGGGATCGCCGCGAGGAGTGCAATGGCCGGGAATAGCGGGAGCGCATAGGTGAAGAGCTTCGAGCCGGCCAGGCTGAGAAAAATCCAACCCGTCAGAAGCCATGCCCATCCGAGACGGCGCGCGTCACCGATCGCATGTTCGTCCGGCTCGGGACGCTGCACGGACAGCACGGCGTACAACGCCGCCGGCAGTCCGCCGCCAATCACGACGGGAATGTAATAGCTCCACGGACGCTGTCCGTGACGCTGCAATTCCGTCGTGAATCCCGACACGTGCCGTTCGACGAAGTAATAGTGCAGGTATCCAGGGTTGAGATGCTCCATCGCCAGGTACCACGGCGCAGCGAGGACGATCGCGACGATCAGAGCCAGCACGCCTCCGGCGACGATGGTGAGGCTCCATCGGCGCTCGAGAAGAAGGACCGTGCCGTGCGCCAGGCCGACAATCGCGACACCCGGCAAGCCTTTCGTGAGGATCACGAGTCCGAGCGACACGCCCGCGACCAGCGACCATCCGAGGATCACACGGGCCGAGGCCGCACGGGATGCGCGCCAGAATGCGAGCAGGGCGCCGGTGGTGAACGGGACGAGCGCGATGTCGTGCACTGGCACTTCGGCGAGTGCCATCGGGACGAGCATCGTTGCGTAGAGAGGCGCTGCGATCCACCCGGCGCGGTGGCGGAGCACGATGGCAGCGAGCCACCCGGTCGTGAGCGCGCCGAGCATTCCAAACACGAGTCCCGGCAGCCGCGCGGCGGCTTCGGTCTCGCCAAGAAGGCGCATCGAGGCCGCCTGCGCCCAGAAGAACAGGATGGGCTTGTCGAGAAACGGCTCGCCCAGAAAGCGCGGCACGATGTAGTCGCCGCGTGCGTTCATTTCCGACGAGATGGCGGCGTGCAGTCCTTCATCGGGATCGAGCAGCGGCACGGGATGCACGAGCGGCAGCACGTACAGGCTGGCCGCGAGCAGGAGGCCCGACAGCAACGTCGCTCGCGAGAGTGCTGGCGCAGTCAGGAGGTGGTTCCTTTCTGCGCCGGCCACTCCGCGTTCGCGGATGGCCTCGGGTTGCGTCTGCGCACCCAGTCGTTCCGTACCCTGACAGCCTCGTCGGGACGATCCGAGATGAGCCCGTCCACTCCCCAGTCGAGCAGCCGCCGCATGTCGGCTTCGTCGTTCACAGTCCAGACCTGGAATGCCAGATTCGCCCGATGCGCCGCTCTGATGAAATTCGGAGACACGACGCGAAGGCGTCCCGACTGTTCGGGCACCTGGAAGGCGCGATACGGCACGCGGCCCACGCCGAGTCTGCACCACGATCGATACAGCGCACGCTGTCCTTCCGTGCGCGACGCACTCGTCGCCAGTGCCGGCTCGATGCGTCGCACCGCCTGCAACGTGTCGAAGTTGAACGAGCCAACGCAGACTCGTCCGATCGCGCCGGCCAATCGAACCACATCGACGACAGCCTGCGGCGCCTTCGGAGACGAGGTCTTGATCTCGATGATGAGCGGGACGTTCCGGTAGCGCTCGAGAACAGTGCTCAACGTCGGCACACCCACGCCCCGCCGGCGCCATGGAAAGCCGGCGTCCTCGCCGAACCGGAACCCTGCATCGACGCGTGACAGTTCATCCACGGTTCGCGACGCGAGTGGTCCTGTCGCATCGGTGCAACGGTCGAGGTCAGCATCGTGGTGGACCACAGGAACGTCGTCGGCTGAGAGATGCACGTCGAGCTCGAGGCCGTCGGCGCCCGCCGCGATCCCGAGATCGAAGCCTGCCAACGTGTTCTCGGGACCCAGGGCGCGGCCGCCGCGATGCGCGAAGACGAGCGGCGTGTGAGGTCGTTCAGCGGGAGATCGGTCTGGTGCCACGCGAGGCGATGAACGGGTCATTATAGCGGTCGCGGACGCCCGACCGACGGCCGAGGCGCGCAAATCTGCGTGCTAGAATCGACCATGGTTATCAGTGAACGACCACGAACCGTGGGCGACCTGCGCCGCGCGGTGGCCGAGGGCTTGCCTCGCCACGCGAGCGTGAAGGACGAGGTTCGAGCCAACCTTCTGCGCCGACTGCGCGACCGCCGTCCACTTTTTCCCGGCGTCATCGGCTACGACGAGACCGTCGTCCCGCACGTCGTCAACGCGCTGCTCTCGAAACACAACTTCATCCTCCTCGGCCTGCGCGGGCAGGCCAAGACCCGTCTGCTCCGGGCGCTCGTCGATCTGCTCGACGAGGCCATACCGGTCGTGCCCGGCTGTGAGATTCACGACGATCCGCTGCAGCCGCTGTGTGCAGCCTGTCGAGCGCGTGTGGCCGCGGAAGGCGACTCGCTGCCGATCGGCTGGCTCGGACGCGAAGACCGGTACGTCGAAAAGCTCGCCACGCCCGACGTCACGATCGCCGACATGCTGGGCGACATCGATCCGATCAAGGCCGCGCGAGGCGGCCTCCAGCTCGGCGACGAACTGACGATGCACTACGGCCTGCTGCCGAGGGCGAACCGCGGCATCTTCGCCATTAACGAGCTTCCGGATCTGGCCGGCAAGATTCAGGTCGGGCTGTTCAATATCCTGCAGGAGGGCGACGTCCAGATCAAAGGCTATCCCGTACGGTTGCGGCTGGACCTGCTGATGGCCTTCACCGCCAATCCCGAGGACTACACGGCTCGCGGCAAAATCATCACGCCGCTCAAGGATCGCATCGGGTCCGAGATCCGCACGCACTACGCGACAACCCGTCATCAGGCGCTCGCCATTACGCAACAGGAGGCGTGGACCTCGCGGAAAGAGCTGGCGGTCACCGTCCCGGAGTACGTGCGTGAAGTGGTCGAGGAAGTGGCGTTTCAGGCGCGCGCCGAGCGGCGGATCGACAAGCGCTCGGGCGTCAGTCAGCGTATGCCCATCACGGTGCTCGAGAACGTGACGAGCAACGCCGAGCGTCGCGCGCTGGCGCATGCCGAATCGCCGGCCGTCGCCAGCATCGGCGACGTGTATGCGGCGCTGCCCGCGATGACGGGTAAGTTCGAACTGGAGTACGAAGGCGAGCTGCGAGGGGCCGATCAGATCGCGCGCGAGTTGATCCGTGCCGCGGTCGCCAATGTGTTCGTCGGATACTTCGAGAACGTCGATACCCGCTCGGTGGTGGACTGGTTCGACAAAGGCGGGACGGTGCAGTTCGACGAGACGGCTTCGTCGGCCACCCTGCTGTCGGACGCCAGCCGCGTACCTGGACTGCTCGATCTCACGCACCACGCGGGCGTCGATCACCGCGCTGACGCGCCGACGCGCGCGGCGGCGGTGGGATTCATCCTCGAGGGCCTCGCGGCGACGAAGCGAATCAGCCGTACGGACGACCGCGGCTTCCAAGCCGCTGACACCGCAACACCGCGCCGCGGACGTCAGCAGCAGGCACCGGATCACGACTTCGACGATCTTCCGTCGATTCCGGGATCGAAGAAGAAGTACTACAACTGAGATCGGTCTGCGGTCTACGGTCTGCAGCCTGTAGCCCGTAGCCTGTAGCCTGAAGCCTGTAGCCTGATGAAGATCAAGTACTCGAAATACATCGCCGACCTGATGGACGACCTCGACATGGAGTCGCTCGTCTCGAAGCTGTCGGATCTGCTGTTGTCGAGCGGCTTCAGCGATCCGCAGTTCACCGGGCTGGAAGACGACCGGTCGATGCAGGCGCTCTACGACGCGATCCTCGAAGCGCTGATGAGCGGCGGCGTCCTGCCGGACGAGGCGCTCGAACGGCTGCTCGGTCCCGACGCGGGCGAGGACGCGCAGCAGCAGCTGGAGCAGCTGATCCAGCAGATCATGGCGCGCATGCAGGAGCAGGGCTACATCACGCCTGCTCCTGATCTCGAATCGGAGCAGCGGCGGCGCGAGCGCGCCGACGGCAGCGGCGGTGGCATGGGCGAGGCGAAGCCGACGCGCTTCGAGGTCACCGACAAGAGCCTCGATTTTCTGGGCTATCGCGCGCTCCGCGATCTACTCGGCTCGCTCGGCAAGAGCAGCTTCGGGCGACACGACACGCGCGATCTCGCGACAGGTGTCGAAACCTCCGGAGTGGCCAAGCCCTACGAGTTCGGCGACACCCTGAATCTCGACCCGAGCGCCACGCTCTTGAATGCCGTCCAGCGTGCCCGTCAGCAGGGCACGTTCACGCCTGGCGGCGCCATCGACGTGGACTACGAGGATCTCGCCGTGATGCAGGGGGAGTATCAGAGCTCCTGCGCGACAGTCATCATGCTCGACTGCAGCCACAGCATGATTCTGTATGGCGAGGATCGCTTCACGCCCGCCAAGCGCGTGGCGCTGGCGTTGTCGCAGCTGATCCGTCTGCAGTATGCGGGTGATGCACTGCATCTGGTGCTGTTCCATGATTCCGCGGAGGAAGTGCCACTCGCCCAACTCGGCCGCGTGCGCGTGGGGCCGTATTACACGAACACCCGCGAAGGACTCCGCGTCGCCCGCCGCATCCTGGAGCGCCAGCGGAAGGACATGCGGCAAATCGTCATGATCACCGACGGCAAGCCGTCAGCGCTGACGCAGCCCGACGGCCGGATCTACCGGAACGCCTTCGGTCTCGATCCGCTCGTGGTCACCGAGACGCTGCGCGAGGTGGCGAATTGCCGGCGGGCCGGCATCCAGATCAACACATTCATGCTGGCCCGCGATTACGATCTGGTGAGCTTCGTGCGACGCGTCGCGGAGATTTGCCGCGGCAAGGCCTATTTCACGACGCCGTACACGCTCGGGCAGTACGTGCTCATGGACTACGTCGACAAGAAGACGAGGACCATTCACTGAATTCGGAATGCGGAGTTCGGAATGCGGAATTCGACATGCGGAGTGTGAGCGATCATTCCGAGTTAACTCCGAATTCCGCATTCCGAATTCCGAACTGACGACGCTTCCATGCTGCTGCCTCCAGAGATTCCCCTCTTCCCCCTGCCGAACGTCGTCCTCTTTCCGCAGGTCGGGTTGCCGCTGCACATCTTCGAGCCGCGGTACCGCGAGATGGTGGCCGAAGCGCTCGCCGGTGATCGGCTCATTGGAATGGTGCTGCTGCGCCCGGGCTTCGAGGCCGAGTACGAGAACCGTCCGCCGGTCTACCCCGTCGGCTGCGCTGGTCTCATCACGCACGCCGAGCCGCTCTCCGACGGCCGCTACAACATCGTCCTTCAAGGGCTGGAGAGGTTCCGCGTGCACGCCGAGCAGGATGGACGCTCGTTCCGGAAAGCGCTGGTCGAGCCGCTGGCGGATCCGATCGATGCGCAGGACGCCGGCACGCTGCGCGAGATACGTCAGCGCCTCGAAGCGTTGATTGCACCGCTCGTCGAACGCGCCGGCGCTGACATGCACGTGCCTGCGTCAATCCCGGATGTCGAGATCATCAATGCGCTGGCACAGTACCTGCCCCTGGAGCCGCTCGAGAAGCAGGCGCTGCTCGAGCGTGAGGGACCGCTCGCCCGCGGCCGGTCGCTCGTGGAACTGCTCGAGATGAAAGCGCTGATGCACAGGGCGTGCGCCGCGTCGAAGCTGGCGCACTAATTTCGCAGACCGCAGACCGTAGACCGTAGACCGAAGACCGATCGGAGTGTCCATGGCCATCACCAGACGTCGCCTGCTCGCAGCGGCTGGCAGCGCGGCGTTCGCTCCTGCCGTCGCGCCCGCTGCGGCCGATCAATCCGTCATGTCTTCGAGAGTTGTGGACTGGACGGCGCTCACAAGCGAGGCGACGGCATTTGGATTGGTCCGTCAGGTGTTCAAGGCTCCGACGGCGACGCTCCTCGAGCTCGAATGCCATGTATCGACGCTGAACCCGGGTCTGTCGTCCCATGCGCCGCATCGCCATCCGAACGAAGAGATGATCATCGTGCAGCAGGGGACCGTCGAGGTCTTCTCAGAAGGGACCAAGACGCGCGTCGGTCCGGGTTCAGTGATCTTTCATGCGTCGAATCACCTGCACGGGCTGACGAACGTCGGAGATACGCCGGCGACCTATCACGTCATCAACTGGCAATCGTCTACGACACCGCCAGCGGCCAAAGAGTAGTCGTTGGACGGTCGGCGTCAGCGCTCAACGGGCTGACGCGCCAGGCGCGCCGAAACCACACCGACGATGGCCTCTCCGTGGAAGCGCCCGTTCTCGATGAAGATGGGCGCCGTATCACGGCCCGCGACCACGCCGCCTGCGACGAACAGATTGGGGACGTTCGTTTCGTACGTCCCCGGGTCGTAGACGGGCACGCGCGTGTGGGGATCGAGCGACACGCCAGCCGCAGTCAGGAACTCCCAGTCCGGGTGATATCCCGTCATCAGGAAGACCGCGTCGGCGGGCAGGGCTTCCACCGGACCACCAGCAATCGGCTTCACGACGACCGCGTCCGGACGGATCTCCACGACGTCTGTCTCGAAGCGCGCGGCAATCGTGCCTTCGGCGATGCGGTTCTCGATATCTGGCTTCACCCAGTACTTGATGGAGCTGGCCAGCTGCGCACGGCGATGCACCAGGGTCACCTTGGCGCCGCCCCGATACAGCTCGAGTGACACTTCGGCCGCCGAGTTCTTACCGCCCACGACGACGACGCGTTTCCGGTACGCCGAATGTGCGTCCTTGTAATAGTGCGCGACGTGCGGCAACGTCTCGCCGGGCACGCCGAGCAGATTGGGATGGTCGTAGTAGCCGATCGCGACGACCACCGCGCGCGCCCGGTAGGCGGAGCGCTCCCCCCGTTCCGAGAGCGTCTCGAGCGTGAACGGCGCGTCCTCGTCACCGGCATCGCGTGTCATCGACGTGACCGTCCGATCGAATTCAATGGCGAGGTCGAACGTATCGACGATGCGACGGTAGTACCGCAGCGCCTCGAGCCGCGTTGGCTTCTCGAACGGCGACACGAACGGCACCCCGCCGATCTCGAGGAGCTCCGGCGTGGTGAAGAAGACCATGTTCGAGGGGAAGCCGTAGATGGAGTTGACCAGCACGCCCTTTTCGAGCACGAGGTAATCGAGACCGCGCTGCTTTGCAGAAATCGCTGTAGCCAACCCGGCGGGTCCGGCGCCAATGATGAGGACGTCTTTCACCGACATTCGAGGATCATAGCAGGGGCGAACGGGGCTCCGGCGGAGGCGGTTGGCCTGCGGGTTCGTCGGCAGTCGATGCGGATTTTCCCGCTCGTCGCTCAGCCAGACCCGGAAAATTGCCGATCCGCAAACCGCATCTCCTCGTATCTCGGTGGCACGAGAACTGCCATACTGCAGACAGTTCCATGATCCGTCGGTCCTTCTCCGCCGTCGTCGCCCTTACAGTGCTCCTGGTAGCGCTCTCCTGGCCAGGTGCCAGCGTGGGCGCCGCCACGGGTGCGCGGCACGCGTGCTGCCGGCGCGTGCAAGCTCCAGCGACAGGCTGCCGGACCCAGGCCATCAGCTGCTGCCCCTCACCTCAACACGGCGGCGACAGCACCCTGCCGCCAGCCGCCTCCACCGGCGGCACGGTGACGATGCAGCAGACCCACATTGACGTGACCCTCCCAGGCGTCGCACTCATCGCTGCCAGGACGGTACGGGCACATGCTCGATCGTCCGCGGCATTGAAGGCCCCGCCAGACCCGCTCTACCTGAAACACCTCACGCTCCTCGTCTAGCCCACCGCGCGCCTCGGCCTGTCTCGCGGCGTTCCATTGAATCGCCATCGCGTTGCAGGGGTCCGCCGTGGCTCTGCTCAGGCAGCGGCCATGCAGCTGTGAGCACTGACGAGGAAGGGTTCATGCGCTTCTATCTCGGTCGATTCGTCATTGTCGTCGCCCTTTTCGGACTGTCGGCCGCGGTCGTGCGCGCTCAGTCTGCCGCGACAACCGCGGTCAGATCAGCCATCTCCGCACCGTTCGCCGCAGACGAATCAGCGCTCGACCTGGACGCGCTGATCCGCGCCGCGCTCGAACACAACCCCGCGATTCAAGCGGCCATGCACCGTCTCGAGGCCGCGAAACTGCGGCCGGACCAGGAGCGCAAACTGCCGGACCCGATGCTCTCGGCAGGATGGAACAGCAGCGGGAACCCGTTGCCCGGTGCGGGGCTCGGCTCGGAACCCACGGCCAACATCGGTTTGATGGTGACGCAGCCGCTGCCCTATCCCGGCAAGCGTGATCTGCGTGCTGCGGTCGCCGGCCACGAGGTGGACGCGGAGGCGCAGCAGCTCGACGCGCTGCGGCTCGACGTGCGATCGCGCGTCAAGCAGGCTTACGCGCGGCTGGCCTTTGCCACCAGCACGGCCGAACTGCTGGAGCGGAATCGGCAGGTCATTGAAACGCTGCTCAGCACGACCGAAGCGCGCTACAGCGTCGGGAAGACGGCCCAGGCGGACGTGTTCAAGGCGCAGGCCGAGCTGACCGCGATCGA
>JBKPMA010000423.1:0-3642 GCA_046731935.1 Acidobacteriota bacterium | reverse complement strand
GCGGCATGGCAACCGTCTACCTTGCCGAAGACCTCAGGCACCACCGGCGGGTCGTCATCAAGGTCATGCGCCCCGAGGTCGCCAACACGTTAGGCGCCGAGCGGTTCCTCCAGGAGATTCAGCTCGCGGCCGCGCTGTCCCACCCCAACATCCTGCCGCTCTTCGATTCGGGGAACCTCAGCTCGTCTCTCGACGGTGGAAGCGCACCACCCGGGGAGCCAGCGGTCCAACCCTCGGTGCTCCACTACGTGATGCCGTACGTGGAAGGGCGTTCGGTGCGCGAACGCATAGACGAGGGGGCGCTCCCGGTGCCCGAGGCCATCAGCATTGCGGCGGAGGTCGCCGACGCCCTCGACTATGCGCATCGCCACGGGATAATTCACCGCGACATCAAGCCGGAGAACATCCTGCTGCACGAGGGCCACGCCCTGGTCGCCGACTTCGGGATCGGCAAAGCGTTGGCCGCCGGGGGCTCCCAACGTCCCGAGCCGCGAAAGACCAGCCCCGGGCCGACCGGGCGCAAGGGGCGGGCGGCCCCGGTGACGGAAGCCGGGGTGAGCGTGGGGACCCCGGCGTACATGAGCCCCGAGCAGGCGGCCGGCGAAGCGGTCGACGGCCGTAGCGACATCTATTCGCTCGGCTGCGTGCTGTACGAGATGCTGGTCGGCGAGCCGCCGTTCACCGGGCCTAACGTACAAGCCATCATCGCCAAGCGCTTCGTTCAGACTCCGGCAGACGTGATGGCCCTTCGCGACAGTATCCCGCGGCACGTCGCGCGTGCTCTCCAAAAGGCCCTGGTACGCACGCCAATCGATCGCTTCCACACCGCGGGCGAGATGCTGGCGGCGCTTCGAGCGAACGACACGCCCGAGCAGCCCAAACCGGCCGCGCCCGCGCAATCCGTTGCGGTTCTCCCGTTCGAGAACCTCAGCTCCGACAAGGAAAACGACTACTTCGGCGACGGGATCGCCGAGGAGATCACGAACGTCCTCACGCACATCGAGGGACTGTACGTTGCGGCGCGCACGTCGGCCTTCTCGTTCAAGGGCAAGCGCGAAGACCTGCGCGTCATCGGCGAGAAGCTGAACGTCGCCACCGTGCTCGAGGGGAGCGTGAGAAAAGCCGGCAGTCGCCTTCGCATCACGACGCAGCTCGTCGCGGTGAGCGACGGCTATCACCTCTGGTCCGAGCGCTACGACCGCGAGCTCGTGGACGTGTTCGCCGTGCAGGACGAGATCGCGCGCGCCATTGCGGCCAAGCTCCAGCTCGCGCTCGACCACCGCGAGGGCGAGGAGCGCGCGCCGGCAAGTCCGATTCAGGTCGAGGCGCACGAGCTGTACATGAAAGGCCGCGACTACCTCGGCCGACGCATTGCCTTGCCGTATGCCATGGAGTGTTTCGAGCGCGCGATCGGGCTGGATCCGCAGCACGCCAGAGCGCACGCCAGCCTGGCGGAGACGTTTCGACTCCTCGCGATCTACGGCTCGCGGTCGCCTAACGATTTCATTCCACGAGCCAAAGCCGAGGTCGCGCGGGCGCTCGAGCTGGATCCGCACCTCGCGGAAGCCTTGGGCACCGCCGCGGTCATCGCCTACTCGCTCGAGCACGATACCGACGAAGCCATCCGCCTCTGGGAACGGACACTCGAGATCGACCCGAAGCAGTCGGAAGCGCGCGCCATGTACGCCGAGTACGGGCTCCTGTTCGGTCGGGGCGAGGACGAGCGCGCCGCTGCCGAGGTGCGACGCGCGGTGCAGGACGATCCGCAGAGCAGTATCGTGACCGCGCTCGCCGCGCAGACGCTCGCCATGAGCGGTCATGTCGACGAGGGGCGCGCCATGGCCATGCGCGCCGTAGCAATCGACGAGCAATCGACCCTCGGGAACCTGACGGCAATGTTGGTGCTCGCCGAGATGGGCGACGCCGATACCGCGCTCGGGTATGCGAGGCGCACGTTGAGCCTGAGCGGGCGAGACCAGCTGTCGATTTCGGCGTGTGCCCACGTCGAATCGGTTCGCGGGAACCGTCACCGGGCAGACGCCTACCACCGCGAGCTGCTCGCGCGCTCGGAGCTCGAGGACGTGCTGAACGTCGCGCTGGCGATGTCTGCGGCGGCCGCCGGCCGACCGGACGAAGCGATGACCTACGCACTTCGTTCGGCGAACGCACACGAGCTGCTGGCGGGCAGTCTCATTCGCTTTCAGTCGTTCTCGGCGCTTCGATCGCATCCGCGGTTTTCCGAGCTTCGCGAGGCCCTCGCACACTGAGTCGCGTGATCGTGCTTGCGCTTGCGGTTGTGACGACGGCCTGCGCGGCCGCACGCAGCGTGACCGCGCCGGTGATCGTGCGGCGGACGTCATCGCGAGATCGGGCTCTCGGGAGATTGTGCCAGCACGCTGTCCTCCCAGCTGAAGTCGGGGCGCGGGCGCTCCTGCTGCTCGTACCACCGGAACGTCTCGCGTAGCCCATGCTCCAGCGGCACGAGCTCCAACCCGAGCTCCCGCCTAACGCGGTCCCCGCGCACCGTGATCGGCGGCACGTCGAGGTACACGCCGAAGTAGTAGGGAGGCGCGAGCACTCCACCGCCGAGTTGCTGTATCCGCTCCCGGGGCACGTGCACGAGGTTGGCATTCGTGCCGGCGACCCGCGCCAGCACGCGGACGAAGTCGATCTGCGTAATGGGTGGATAGTTCGTCAGGTTGTACGCGTGGCCCACCGCGATGTCCATTTCCGATGCGAGGATCGCGGCGCGCGCCACATCCCCCGAGTACACCCACTGCATCGTCGCGAGGCCGTCATCAGGAATGATGATCGGCCGTCCGGCGAGCAGACGGTCCCAGAAAAACGCTTCACGCTCGATGGCGTTATGCGGTCCGTAGACGAATGCGGGGCGCAGAGTCGCGACCGGAAGACCCCGCTCCCGGCCGAGCGCGAAGAGGGCTCGTTCCGTCTCGGCCTTGTCAGCGCCGTACGTGTTGGGGTAGTCCGACGGCACGAGCTCGACATCCTCCGGGTACTCGCCACCCGGGTGGTATACTGCCACACTCGACGTGAACACGTACCGCCGCAGCCCCGTTGCCGTCGCCATTGCGGCAGCGCTCACCTGCTCGGCAGTCGTCCCGCGCTGCCAGTCGTAGACGTTGTCATAGACGACATCGAATCGCGTCCCGGCGAGCGCGGCCTGCACTGCTCCGGTGTCGTTGCGATCGCAGGTGATCTCACCGACACGCTGGCCGAATGGCGTTCCGCGGCCGCGATGCATGATGACGACCGAGTCGCCGCGTGCGAGGAGCTGATCGACCAGCGCGCGGCCGATGAAAAGGGTTCCGCCAATCACGAGTGCGCGTGCCATTGACACCTCTGCCGTCGAGAGTCGGGAATCGGTTCACCATCACGGGGCGGGCTCGGCCAATGGCTTACCCTTCTCGATGAGATAGACCGCAAGAATCTCGTACCGGGTAAACTACTTTGTCGCAGGCGACGCTCGCGTCGTGCCGGACTTGGTCGCTTCCCGATCCTCACCCACCAAAATGTCGAATCACATTAGAGCAGCGGCAGGAGTTCTGGGTGTCTTCTGTGCGTCCCTGTCTGCACCTGTCTCTTATACACATCTCCGAGCCCACGAGACATTGAGGTCCATCT
>JBKPMA010000422.1:0-4366 GCA_046731935.1 Acidobacteriota bacterium | reverse complement strand
TTCCTCCGGCAGGACCCGAACATCATTCTGGTCGGCGAAATCCGCGACTTCGAAACGGCGGAAATCGCTGTGAAAGCCGCGCTCACCGGCCACCTGGTGCTGTCGACGTTGCACACCAACGACGCACCCAGCACCGTGAACCGCCTGATGAACATGGGCATCGAGCCGTTCCTCGTGGCGAGCTCGGTGAACCTCATTTGCGCCCAGCGTTTGGTGCGGCGCGTGTGTCAGGCCTGCAAGCAGCCGCATCCCACACCCGCGCCGGCGCTCGTCCAGGCCGGGTTCTCGCAGGAAGACGCGCAGCAGGTCGTGCCCGTGAAGGGCGCGGGTTGCGAGAAGTGCAACAACACGGGGTACAAGGGCCGGGTCGGTCTCTACGAAGTCATGGAAGTCACCGACGAACTGCGCGAGCTGGTGCTCGTCGGAGCCTCCGCGCTGGAGCTCCGCCGCAAAGCGATCGAGGAAGGGATGATCACGCTGCGCCAGAGCGGCCTTCGCAAGGTCCGCGACGGCATGACGACGATCGAGGAAGTGGCGAGGGAAACGGTCAAGTAACGCAGGCTGCAGGCTTCAGGCTGCAGGCGTCAGGGCACTCCGGTGTCGTGCCGGACGGGCCCGTCGTCCGCAGCCTGGATGCGATAGGGGACAGACCGAATGGCAACGCTGCCAGAACTGTTGAAACAGACCGTGGAGCTGCAGGGATCCGACCTGCACCTCACGACCAATACTCCGCCGCAGGTACGCGTGCACGGCAAGCTGCAGCGGCTGCAGCTGTCGGACCTCACGGCGGCGGAAACGAAGGCGCTGACCTACACCGTGTTGACGGACGCGCAGAAGAAGCGCTTCGAAGAGACGCTGGAGCTCGACTTCTCGTTCGGCATCCGTGGCCTGGCGCGGTTCCGCTGCAACATGTTCAACCAGCGGGGCGCCGTTGCCGCCGTCTACCGTCTGATTCCCGAACGCGTTCGCGGATTCGACGAGCTCGGCCTCCCCGCCGTCGTGTCGACGCTCGCCGATCGGCCGCGCGGCCTGGTGCTCATCACGGGTCCGACCGGCAGCGGCAAGTCGACGACACTTGCGGCCCTGATCGACAAAGTCAACACGGAGCGCAAAGAGCACATCCTTACGATCGAGGACCCGATCGAGTACATCCACCAGCACAAGGGCTGCGTGGTCAACCAGCGTGAGGTTCACAGCGACACGCAGAGCTTCACCGCCGCGCTGCGCGCCGCACTCCGCGAAGATCCGGACGTCGTCCTCATCGGCGAAATGCGGGACCTCGAGACGATCGAGTCCGCGCTGCGCATCGCGGAAACCGGTCACCTCACGTTTGCGACCCTGCACACGAATTCGGCGTCGCAGACCATCAACAGAATCATCGATGTCTTCCCGGCGCATCAGCAGGGCCAGATCCGGACGCAGCTCTCGCTCGTGCTCGAGGGGATCGTCTGTCAGTCGCTCCTTCCGAAGGTCGGCGGCGGACGCGTGGTGTCGCTCGAGATCATGGTGCCTACACCGGCCATCCGGAACCTCATTCGCGAGGACAAGGTGCACCAGATCTACTCGTCGATGCAGACCGGGCAGGAGAAGGTCGGAATGCAGACGACCAATCAGTCGCTGGCCAGTCTCTATATGGCCAGGAAGATCAGCTACGACACGGCGATGAACGCCAGCTCGTTGAAGGACGAGTTGAGCGACATGATCGAGCGAGGCGTCGGGGTGGTGGCGGGCGCCGGGCTGCACGGGCGGCCGCGGCCGGCATCCCCGAACGCACGGCGTTAACCGACAGCAGGCAGGACAGCCATGGCAGCAACGACGTTCGCGTTTTCCGGACGGACCCGAGGCGGAGAAATCGTCAACGGCGAGCGCGCCGGCGACACGATGGATGCGGTCGTCGCATCCCTCCGCCGCGATCAGATTCTGGTCACGAAGATCCAGCCGGCCAAAGGCAAGGCCGCAGCTGCGCCGAAGAAGGCCATGAGCCTTGGCGGCTTCGCCGGACGGGTCAAGAGGGTGAACGCCAAGAACCTCGCGGTCTTCACGCGGCAGTTCTCGGTCATGATCGACGCAGGTCTGCCGCTCGTCCAGTGCCTCGACATCCTGGGAAACCAGGAGGAAGACAAGTCGTTCTCGACCGTCATCCTGCAGACGCGGGCGGACGTCGAAGGCGGCCAGTCGCTCGCCGACGCGATGCGCAAGCATCCGAAGACGTTCGACACCCTCTTCGTGAACATGATCGCCGCCGGTGAAGCCGGCGGTATTCTCGACACGATCCTGAAGCGGCTGGCGACCTACATTGAAAAGGCCGTCAAGCTGAAGAGCCAGGTGAAGTCGGCGATGATCTATCCGATCGCCGTCGTCGCCATCGCTGCCGTCGTCGTTGGCGTGATCCTCTGGAAAGTCATCCCGACGTTCGCATCCCTCTTCGCGGGCCTCGGCGCCGAACTGCCGCTGCCCACGCGCATCGTCATCTGGGCGAGCAACTCGCTCGTCCGGTTCGCGCCATTCCTCTTCATCGCGATGGGCGCCTTCGTTTACGCGTTCCGCGCGTACTACAAGACGGAGAAGGGCCGGCGTGTCGTGGACGGTGCGCTGCTCAAGGCACCCGTGCTCGGCTCTATCCTCCGGAAGATCGCGGTCGCGCGGTTCTGCCGCACCCTGGCCACGCTCATCAGCTCGGGTGTGCCCATTCTCGACGGGCTGGAGATCACAGCCCGGACGGCCGGCAACTCCATCGTCGAAGACGCGATCCTGGCGACGCGCAAGAGTATCGAACAGGGCGAAACGATCGCCGCGCCGCTCAAGGAGACGTCGGTCTTCCCGTCGATGGTCGTGCAGATGATCAGCGTCGGTGAAACCACTGGCGCGCTCGACACCATGCTCAGCAAGATCGCCGACTTCTACGAAGAGGAAGTCGACGCGGCGGTTGCCGGCATGCTGACACTGCTCGAACCGATCATGATCGCGTTCCTCGGCGGTGTCGTCGGGGGCATCGTCATCGCAATGTATATGCCGATCTTCGACTTGATCAGCAAGCTGACCTAGTCGGCCGATCGCTGACCCGGCCAGAGTGATGGAGAAGTCTGCGGGCGTGGAGGGCGGAGACGGCCGGACCGCCTCCCGCCCGGCCTCATCGGTGATGCTGCGGCTGCCGGGCGTGCGCCGCCGCCTGGCGTGGCTGATCACGGCGCGCGTCGTGATCAGCATCCTGCTGCTTGGCGCGGCGGTGGCGCTTCAGGTCCGCGATCCTGGCACGCTGCCGGCCGATCCCTTCTTTCTCCTGATCGCCCTCACGTTCGCACTGACGGTGGTATACGCCGTCACGCGAGCCTACGCGGAGCGGCACCGCTGGGTCATTGCGCTGCAGCTGGCGCTCGACGCCGCGACCATCTCTGCGTTCGTCTTCTTCACCGGTGGGATCAGCAGCTATTTCTCGCTGCTGTACGTGCTGCCGATCATCGGCGGCAGCATCCTCCTCTCGCGGCGCGGCGGACTGTGGCTGGCGCTCCTGAGCGTGGTTCTGTACTCAGGGCTCGTTCTGGCTCAATACCTGGCGGTTGCCGGCTATCTGGGTCCGGCGTGGCTCGGCCGCATGCCGGTGGCGCTGCCGTCGGTGCGAGTCGCCGAGTACACGGTGGTCACGAACGTATTCGCGTTTGTCGCCGTGGCGGTCCTCAGCGGTTCGCTGGCCGAAGGACTGCGGCGGGCGGATCATCGGCTGGCCGAGGCGTCGACCGCCATTGCCGACCTCAAGGCCATCAATCAGCACATCATCGACAGTCTCACGAGCGGCCTGGCCACGACGGATCGATCCGGGCATCTGCTGACGTTCAATCGCGCTGCCGAGTTCATCACCGGAGTCTCGGCAGCGGCCGCTCTGAGCCGTCCGGCCGTCGAGGTGTTGCAGCTGCCGCCGGAGTTCGGAGCGCTGCTGGCGCACGATCAGGGCCGACGTACCAGCCGCGTGGACTACACGTACCACACGAAGGGCGTGGCGAAAGACATCGGCTTGAGCGCCACTGACCTGGTCACGGCCGACGGCCGGGAGGGATCGCTCCTGACGTTCCAGGACGTCACGGATCTTCGCCGTCTGGAGCGCGACGCTCGGCGCAAACAGCGTCTCGCCGCGGTCGGGGAGATGGCCGCCGGCATCGCGCACGAGATCCGCAATCCACTCGCGTCGCTGCGTGGATCCATCCAAGTGCTGCGACAGGAATTGACGCTCTCGGACGAGCAGGCGCAGCTGATGGACATCGTGTTGCGCGAGTCGGAGCGGCTCAACGACACGATCGGGTCGTTCCTGGCCTATGCGAAACCGCAGCGGTTTTCGGTGGCGCCACTCGATCTGCGCCGGGTGATCAATGAC
>JBKPMA010000421.1:0-4270 GCA_046731935.1 Acidobacteriota bacterium | reverse complement strand
CTGCCGCACCAGTCGTTCGCGCCCTGCCCCGAGTGCCGCGCGCACGGCGAGCTCCCGCTCGCGCGCGGCCGCGCGCACCAGCAGCAGGTTGGCGAGATTGGCGCCCATCAACAGGAGGAGACTGAGACTCGCTCCGCACAGCGCGAGGAGCATCATCCGGTATCGCGGCAGCACGAAGTCACGCTGCCGGAAGAACGAGAATCCCGTCTCGGCGTTCGTCTCCGCGTGATCGCGCCGGAGCCGGGTCGCGATGGCCGAGAGCTCGGCGCGCGCCTGCTCGAACGTCGCGCCGGGCGTGAGCCGGCCGATCGCCTGGAGGTACGTGTCGGTGCGATCGGCGTAGGCCTCCTCTCGCAGCACGAGCGACGTCCAGAGCTGCACGTCGGGCGACGGGAAATGAAATCGTGGCGGCATGACGCCGATCACCACACGCGCGGTGTCATCGAGCCGGATCGTCTTTCCGATCACCCCCGGGTCGCCCCCGAACTGCGACTGCCAGAGTCCGTACGACAGCACGACCGACCCGGCGTCGCGGTCATTGGCCGTTGCGTCGAACACCCTGCCCACGAGCGGCCGAACGCCGAGGACCGAGAATACCTCGGGCGTGACGAGCATGCCGGAGAGATGCGCAGGCTCACCGATGCCGACGAGGTTGACCTCGTTGTAGGTGAACGCGCCCCATCCGCGCGTTTTGGTGGCCATGGCGGCCGCATCGCGGAAGTTGGCCGGCGACAGCTCGTTCATACATCCCCAGCCGCCTCCTTCCTTCGGGCCCTCGCACAGCCTCACGAGCTCGTTCGGGTGCGGGAACGGCAATGGGCGCAGCAGCACGGTGTCCGCCACCGAGAACGTTGCGGTGTTGGCGCCGACCCCGAGGGCGGTCACGAGCACCACCGTCGTGACGAACCCGCGCGAGCGACTCATCGTGCGGAGGGCATAGTGCAGGTCCTGACGCAGGATGGCCCAATGGGCGGCGATTGCGTTAGGCACGACGTCGCCCACGGCGGCGAGCGTGGCGGCGACACTCCCCCGCCCGCGCGTGGACTCGGCGAACGTGCGGAGGAGCTCCGCTTCGTACTCGACCCGGTAGGACGCCGGATAGAGGCGCAGGAGGGCCCGGTAGACCGAAAGACTCATGGGAGGTTCACAAGGTCTGAGTGACGATGCCACATTTGGTCGCGTCCCTCCTCCACTATACCCACTGTGGCTATATTGTCAATGCATACAGTGAACGTAGTGAACACTCGCAACCTGGGCGAACGGCCCGACATCCCCACCTTTCGGCGCTTGACCCGCTCCCTCGCGGTCCTGGATGCCATTCTGTCACCGGTCTGGGAGGATCGGTACTACTCGTTCGACGCACACTGGGCGCCGGGTGAGCTCATGGCGTCCATGCGCAACGGGCAGGGAGACCACTGGTTTGCGTTGATCAACGCAAGCGGGATCATCCTGTTTGGTTCCGATCACGAGTCGCCGATGTATCGTCCCGACAATCCCTGGCCGGGCGTGTTGGACGGCATTCCGCCGGAGCTCGCGCCGTTCCGCGACGAGCCGGCCTTCGACACACGAAACACGACGTTCTGCATCTGGCGTCGGGCTGCAGCGCGGGCATGGGAGCACGGACCGGTGCATTTCCCACCGGGTGATGACCCTGACGGAGCGGCGCGCCTGCTGCGGCATCTCGATGGACACCCGGAGACGTACGTCGGGTTCGCGGCCGAGTACCATGAAGTCGCCGTTCCGCTCGACGCGGTGGCCGCGGTTTATCGCCATGAACCACTCACCGATACACTCGTGGCGCGTCTCAACCCGACGCTCGACGTGCATGACCTGGCGTCCGATCTCGCCGAGATCGGATTTCCGGAACCGAGCTGACAGCGCTGGCGAATATAGCCACCATGGATATATTCCCCGAACACCAAGTCGGATTCGAACCCGCTTCCGAGATACCCGCACCATGACCACTGATCCGACGCCCGAAGCGCTGCTCCCGCTTCCTCCCGCTACCCTGCACATCCTGCTGGCGCTGGCGGAGACCGACCGCCATGGCTACGCGATCATGCAGGACGTCGAAGCGCGCACCGACGGCGAGCTGCGGCTCAGCGCGGGTACGCTCTATCGCGCCGTGGCGCGCATGGTCGAGCAGGGGCTCATCGTCGAGGTGGAAAAGCGCCGCACCCGTGCCGACGACGAGCGTCGGAGGTACTACAGGATCACGGCCTTCGGCCTGGCAGTCGCGCGGGCCGAGATGCGTCGGCTCCTCCAGCTGGTGCGTCACGGACAGGCCCGTGGCCTGACCCCTCGAGCCGTGTGAGGTCATCGGGTCGTCCCGCCACTCTTGCGCCTGACCGCTACCGCCTGCCTTTTCGACTGCAAAGCGTCCCGAGCGCTTCACGGTCCCGATTTCCCCAGGGCAGGAGCCACCTTAGATGACCACCGCTCACTCACCAGTGGCGATCTCCAGCCACGCCGCCCCGGCGGGGCAGTCCTTCTCGGCGCGCCTGAACGGGCACTGGCACGAACGCGGGCTACAGGTCTTCATGGTGATCGTTCTGGGGCACTGGGCCGAGCACCTGGCGCAGGCATATCAGGTGTACGTGCTGCACTGGCCGCTGGCCAACGCGCGCGGCGTGCTCGGACTCTGGTTTCCCTGGCTCGTGCGCTCGGAGGCGCTGCACTACGGGTACGCCCTGGTCATGCTGGTCGGGCTCTGGGTCCTTCGCGGGGGATTCGTCGGAAGCTCGTACACGTGGTGGATGGTGGCGTTCTGGATCCAGTTCTGGCACCACATCGAGCATGCCCTGCTGCAGGGCCAAGTGATCGTTGGCCAGAACCTGTTCGGCTCGCCCGTGCCCATGAGTCTCGCACAGCTCATGATTCCCCGCCTGGAGCTGCACCTGATCTACAACACGATCGTGTTCATCCCGATGGTCATCGCGATGTACCGACATCTGATTCCACCGGAAGCCGAGCGAGCTCGAATGGTCTGCACGTGTGCGGGACATCCGCGCCTGGCTGCCGCGTGACGTGACTCGCGCGCTCCTGATATTCGGCGTGGCGGTCGCGGCACTCGCGGTTCGCGCGAGCGGTGGCGGCGCGCACTCTCATGAGATGATGGCGCATCGCGGAGCGCCGTCGGCGATCTTCCGCGATCAGCGCGTCGGGCCGTATGTCGCTTCGGTGTGGACCGATCCCGAGGTCGGCAGCGGCCCCTTGTACGTTGTGGTGGAACCCGCAACCGGCGTGACGTTCACGCAGCCATCCACCGTGCGTGTCGGCATTGCACCCGTCTCGGGACGGATCCCCGAAGTCGTGCGGGAGGCGCATCCCATGCGCGTGCGGCGCGGTGCGCGCTTCATGACGGACGTCGTGTTCGATCGCGCCGAACCATGGAACCTGCGGGTCGTCATCGACGGCTCCGCCGGCGGGGGACAGCTCATCTCGCAGGTACAGGCGGTGCCTAACGTTGCGGCCGGACCGTTCGTGCTGGTGCTGTCGTTGCTGCCGTTCCTGGCGGTTGGCGGGGTCTGGTGGCGGGCGTCGGTTGCTCGACGCCGAACCGTCGCCCTGCCGTAGACGCGTAGACGCCAGGTCCTCAAAACTGAAAACCTAGAACTGCCTACGTTGCAGCTTTGAGTTGTTTACTTCTGAGACGCTTTCGCGCGCGACCGGAGTCACCCTAGCGGTCCCCGGCTTGCACTAGTCGACTGCACGGCCGCGAGCGACATCTGTCCGCGGTTGGGGTCGTCGACTAAGCCCACCGGCGCCGAGCGCCCGCGCGGGCATGGAGCGGAGCGTGGTGCGGTCGCGGCGTTGGGTTCGGAACATCATGGTGCTGCTATCGAGTCTCGGCGCCCTCACGTCCTGCGGTGTCGTGACACGCGCTTTCACTGCCGGATCGCGGCACGCCATCGGACCGGCGCCCACCGGCCTCGGCGCGGTCGAGGTCGCGTTCCCGAGCCGGTCGGGGAGCCAGCTCCGCGGCTGGTTCGTTCCCGGCCGCCCCGGCAAGGGGGCCGTCCTTCTCCTTCACGGGGTCCACGCCGATCGACTCGCGATGCTGCCGCGAGCCAAGTTTCTCCACGCGCTTGGCTATGCCGTGCTCATGCCGGACTTCCGCGCCCACGGCGAGAGCTCGGGCAAACACACCACGTATGGCGCGCGCGAAGCCAAAGATGCGCACGCGGCAGCCTGTCTGCTCCACACGCTGGCGCCGCACGAGCGTGTCGCGGCCATCGGGGTATCGTTAGGCGGCGCCGCGGCGCTCCTC
>JBKPMA010000420.1:0-3665 GCA_046731935.1 Acidobacteriota bacterium | reverse complement strand
GTACAGCAACCTGCGGCCGCAGGCCGAGGCGATGGGTGTCGGCGACCGCCTGGCGGAGCTGAAGCGAACCTACGCCGTGGTCAACGAGCTGCTGGGGGACATCGTCAAGGTGACGCCTTCGTCGAAAGTCGTCGGCGACATGGCGCTGTTCCTGTTTGCGCGGGGAATCAAGGCGTCTGATGTCGTGAACCTCGAGCCCGGGAGCACGCCCTTCCCCGAGAGCGTCTTTGACATGTTGAGCGGGGGACTCGGGTGGCCGGAGGGCGGATGGCCAGAGGCGGTCAGCCTCGCGGTGCTTGGTCCGAAGCGCCACGCGGAGGCGCGCGCGCGGTACGAAGCTGCGTTGGCGGCGGAGCATGCGCCCGCCGAACGCCGTCCGTCAGCGGCCGCCCTGGACGAGGGTTTGCGGCCGTACCGGCGGGAGCTGGCCGAGAAGCTCCGGCACGATCCCACCGACGATCAGCTGTACTCGCATCTGATGTATCCGCAGGTATTCGCCGAGTTCCTGAAGCAGCAGCGCGAGTACGGGGACGTGAGTGTCCTGCCGACGCCGGCGTTCTTTTATGGGCTCTCGACGGGTGAGGAGATCACGGTCGACATCGAGGAAGGCAAGACGCTCATCATCCGCCTCGTCAGTGTGGGTGCGCCTGATGCCGACGGGCGGCGGGCTCTCAGCTTCGAGTTGAACGGGATGGCGCGGGAAGCGTTCATCACGGATAAGGGCGTGGCGCCGAAGGCGAAGACGCGGCCGACGGCGGATCTCGGGGATTCGCGCCAGGTGGCGGCGCCTATCCCTGGGCTGATTGCGGCGCTGTACACGTCGGTCGGCGCGAAGGTCTCCAAGAGCGACAAGCTGTTCACGATGGAAGCGATGAAGATGCAGACGACGGTCTTTGCGCCGGTGGATGGCGTGGTCGCCGAGGTGCATGCGGCGGTAGGGGAAACCGTCGAGGCGAAGGATCTAATCGTCCGCCTGCGGGGGTGAGTCGTGGTCCCTGTCTCACGAATCTGAGACTGCCCTCCCGATCCGGTTGTAACTTTCAAAAAATACGCCTGTTTCGCGAGGCTGGCGGGGACGAATTCTCATGAAGATGAGAATGGCCACCCGGTCTTCCTGTGGCGGAGCCACAGGTCGACGTGCTACCCTGTGTGGCAATGCCACAGGAGCCGCGCCAGGACGCACGCCTCGAATTGCTGCAGGGCACCCTCGACACGATGGTGCTGCAGACCTTGTCCACGCTCGGACCACAGCACGGCTACGGCATCGCACGCCGCATCGAACAGGTCAGCGGCAACACCGTCCTGCTGAACCAGGGCACGATCTACGCCTCACTCGTCCGCCTGCAGGATCGCGGCTGGATTTCGGCGCGCTGGGGCGTCTCGGAGCATAACCGCCGCGCGAAGTTCTATGCGATCACCCGGCGCGGCCAGAAGCAGCTGAGTGCCGACACCGTGTACTGGCGTCGGCTCGCCGCGGTCATGGGCCTGATGCTCGAGATGCAGCCCGACGGAGAGGAACCATCATGATCGATCGCGTTCGCGCCTTCCTGCGGCGGCTCCTCGCCCCTACGCGCCGCGACTCGCTCGAGCGCGAGCTGCGCGACGAGCTCGCCTCCCATCTCGATCACGCCATCGACGACAACGTCCGCAAGGGAATGTCCAGAGACGAGGCGCGCCGACAGGCGCTCATACGTCTCGGTGCGCGGCCGCTGGCGGAAGAAGCGCATCGTGACGCACGCGGATTGCCGCTCCTGGATCGCCTGGATCAGGACCTGCGTCACGCGTGGCGGACCATGCGGCGGGAGCCCGGATTTGCGGTGCTGGCGATTCTGATCCTGGCGCTCGCCATCGGTGCCAACACCGCCGTGTTCAGCGTCGTGAACACGATCCTGCTCAGGCCGCTGCCGTTTGCGGACGCCGAACAGCTCGTGTGGTTTTCATCCGGACGGGATTCGATCGCGAAAGGGCGTGACGTCGGCGGACTCTCCGGCGTGACCTACACGGTCGGCGTGTTCGAGGAATTCCAGCGGGCCACGACGTCGTTCCGGGCCGTGACCGCGTACGACCCGTTTCTCGCGGATGCCGAGTTCACGATGGTGGGGACGCGCGAACCGCAGCCGGTGGCCGCCGTGCGCATCGCGATCAACTTCTTCCAGACCCTCGGCGTCCGTCCGGCATACGGACGCCTCTTCACGAGCGAGGAATGCCGCAAGGGTGGACCGGCCGCAGTCATCCTCAGCTATCCCTTCTGGCAGCGGCACTTCAATGCCGACCCGGCGACGATCGGCACGGCGGTCCGCCTGGGAGGCAAGACGACGACGATCGTGGGCGTGATGCCACGCGACTTCGATTTTGGCGCCGTGTTCGCCCCCGGCGTACGCATCGACGCCTACGTGCCGGCGGAGATGGAGGAGCTCAGCACCTGGGGCAACACGCTGGCGATCGTAGGACGGCTGGCACCCGGCGCCGATCTCCCGCGGGCGCAGCGGGAAACCGACGTGCTGTTCCGAACGATCATGGCCGCTCATAAAGAGTGGTGGGGCGACTATTCGACCACGCTCTCTGGGCTCAAGGATCACGTGATGGGCCACCTGCGACGAGCGCTGGTGTTCCTGTGGGGCGCTGTCGGCACGATCATGCTGATCGCATCGGTGAACCTGTCGAACCTCCTGCTGGCGCGGACTTCTGCGCGTGGCAAAGAGTTCGCGATGCGCACCGCGCTCGGCGCGACGAACCGCCGGCTGATGGCCCAACTCGTGACAGAAAGTCTGGTCCTCTCCGCGGCTGGCGCGGCTGGGGGCGTTGGCGTCGCCTATGGCATCACCGCGTATCTCGCGCAGCAGGGCTCGGTCAGCCTGCCGCTCCTGAGCAGCATCCGGATCGACGGCATGTCGCTCCTCTGGACCATTGCCGTCGCGCTCGCGGCGGCGCTCGCCTTCGGCACGCTCCCAGGCCTTAAGCTGGCGTCCGGCAACGTGCAGCGATCGCTCAGTGACAGCAGCCGCGGATCGACAGCCGGCCGGCAGCACGAGCGTCTCCGTGCGGGCCTGGTGATCGCTGAAGTCGCGCTGGCGTGCGTGCTGCTCGTTGGCTCCGGACTGCTGCTTCGGAGCCTCCTCCGCGTACTCGACATCGATCTTGGTTTCCGCCCCGCGCAGGCCGCAACCCTTCCCATCGACTACGACGGCGGCTCGAACGGCGCGCAGCGCGCGGCCGCTCTGCAACGCATCGTCGACAGCGTGCGTGCGATCCCTGGTGTCGAGGCGGCGGGCGTGACCGACATGCTGCCCCTCGGTCGCGACCGCAGCTGGGGGCTGGCGGCGAAGGGACGCACCTATCGGCGCGACGACGAGATGATCACGATGATTCGTGTCGTGACGCCGGGCTATGTGCCGGCGATGGGAATGCGGTTGCGCGCCGGACGTGATTTCGACTGGCACGACGGGACGAGCGGTCACCTCGCGGTGATCGTGAACGAAGCCGCGGCTCGGCGGCACTGGGGACGGGTCGACGTCGTCGGCCAGATTGCGCTGATCGGTAAAGATGTCGAGGCCCGCGTGGTTGGCGTGGTAGCCGACATCCGTCAGCAGAGTGCGGAAGGAGAGGTTGGTCCCGAGATGTTCCAGCCTGTGACGCAAGCCGGACCGGAAGGCGCACAACTCGTC
>JBKPMA010000419.1:0-3335 GCA_046731935.1 Acidobacteriota bacterium | reverse complement strand
GGTGCAGCGTTCGCCGGCATCCCGGTCGTTCGCGACACCCTCGAGCACGCGTACTATGACGGCCTGAGATTCAACATCACGGCGCGCCCGCCGGACGGCAGCGAACCGCACGCGCTCATGGATGGCGGCGTCTTCAATTGGCTGGGCAGGATTACGTCGAACCAGCGCCTGGCGTTCGTGGCAAGCGGGATCGGATCGCAGATGGTGGCGACGCGGTATGCACGTTGAGGTCGCGAGGCCTACTTTCCGGCCGCCTCGGCGTCCCCGACTATTCGGGCGATCGTCTCGCGTGTGCCATCCCCGGCTGGCGCAACGGCGAGATAACGCTTCCAGACATCGATCATCTTGCGACGCGCCGAGGGATCGGCGGGTATCAGGAATTGGTACGCGACGCCGAGATTTCGCAGCAGCGTCGGATCAGGAGCCGGAAGTCGCGCAACGAGCGGCTCGAGAGCTCGCACGACAACCCGCGCACTCGCAGGATCGTTTCCGCGACCGGCGGCATCCGATGACACGCGCAGCCCGAACCGTTGAAACTGGCGCCAGTACGCCCGTTCGACATACCGCTCCCACGCACCGTCGCCGGGCACGTCATTCGTGGCGGGACTGAACCGGGCGAACGATGCCAGACCCTCGTTTACCCAACGGTCGAGCGGAGGATCGTCGTTCTTGCGCAGCACTTCGTCAGCGAGACCGACGGGCACGGCCGCATACGATTCCTCGAGCGTAGACAGCCACGGAACCTTGTTGACGAGAAATATGCGCGCGGATGGCAGGTTGCTGTCGAAGAACTGACGCGCGCTGAACATCGACGCGTGGGGCGATGCAGGCAGGGTCACATCGGGAAAATGCCGGGCCGCTAGCGATCGGAACCACGGCGTCGTGATCTGTCCCGTCGGGAGAATCCGGACGTCGGAGCGCATCCCTTCGACGGTCTGGAGGTATCGCACGCTACCGACCGCCTCATCGCTCGTAATGAGCAGCATGGCATTGGCGGGAAGCGAGTCGAGAATCGCGACGCCGTAGTCCCGGAAGAACGTGTGACGGCGCTGATCCATCGCGTGGAAATGCGTCACGACGAGCGCAAGTGGCACGACGATGCCCACCACGGCCAGAATCTGGGTCTTCGCGCGCGGCACGAGAACGGCGACCTGCGCGAGGCCAAGCCCGGCAAGCGCCGCGAGCACGACGATCGCCTGTTGCCAGAAGCGCTCCTGAACGGTGGCGTGCACCGGGTCGATCACCGAAAGATTCGAGAGGCTCGCGAATATCAACACATGGCACGCCAGTCCGATCGACCATAAGAAGGCGACAGATCGGATTCCGCCGCGCCGCGCGATCGCGGGCAGCGCCGCCAGGGCCAAGAGCGGCGCCACTCCGGCGGTCGTCGTGGTGAGCCGTATCGCGAGAGCCGACAGGCGATGCGAGGCCGTGTCATGGATCATCGACGAGGAGCGTTCGGCGAGCTGCAGCGCGCCGTACTCGCGACGCAGCACGTGATCGAGGAAGCCCCGCAGCGTGCCCGTGTCACCCCACGTGATCGGCGATTCGAAGTGCGGCGCAATCAGGAGATACGCGTACGGCACGAGCCCAACGATCGAGGCCACGGCGAGCCGGAGCATCAACTGTCCCGTGAGGATGCGGCGCTCGACGACGAACGCCTGCAACACGAGCGCGGGACCGGCCAGCAGCAGCAGCACGTAGTGGTTGGCGAGTCCCAGTGCGAACACGCCGGCCATGGCTGTGAGGAGGCCCGCGCGGCGCGTATCCGACTCTGTCGCGCTCGCCAGCGTGGATAGCCACAGCAGAGCGGCCGTAAAGAGATTGTTCAGCGCAAACACCTCGGCGGTGACGGCGTACGGCCAGACCAGCGGTGAGAAGGCGAAGAGTCCGGCTGCCAACACGCCCGACCAGACCGTGCCGCTCAGCAGCGCCGTTGCCCGACACAGAAAGAACGCGGCCATCGCGTCACAAACGGCCGAGAAGAAATTGATGCGTATCGCGACACTGCCGATCGGTACAATCGCGAACAGCTTGGCCAGGAGCACGTAGAGTGGAAACCCGGGAGGATGCGGAATGCCGAGTGTGTGCACGACGGCGAGCATCTCTCCGCTGTCGCCGTGCGACACGGTTGGATTGAGCGTCGCCGCATAGACGGCGAGTGCGGCCGCGCCCGCCACGACCGAAGCCACTGTCAGGCCCGGCAGCGTTGACGGTGGCCTGTCCCCTCTCGCGCGCGGCTCTGATGACAGCCGTCCCTGATCGACCTGCGCGCGTTTCTGCTGGCGGGACCTGCGGCCCATCACGCGAGTGTACATGGTGGCGCGATCCCGCTGACGGCAACCCGTTACATCGACGGTGTTTTGCGCGGTCCGCACGCATCGGGACAATTTACTGCCGTACGCGGCGCACTCGGACGAGCGCGAGCGGTATGCTTGTCGTGGGCCGCTCATCGATGGCTCGCCGTTAAGCGACGTTCCGCGCGCCATCCGCTGCGATTGACGCGCGCGCACGACCCAAATTACGATCGTCCTGCGCAGCACGAAAGCCTGATCACATGGTGACCGGGCGTTGACACATCAGTCCGTAGGGCGCATCGGCTTCTGCCGAAAGGGCACGGCCCACCTACAGCCACGACCGTAGGGAGGGTGCGTCCATGACTGGTCTCGAAATCTTCAGGAAACAAGCGAAACAGCTCGTCCGGTGGCATCGAGAAGGCAACTACTCGATCGGCGGCCGCATTCGTCGTCTTGCCCGGTACGAATCGCTGAGCGATCGGGAGGCACTGTCGCTCCCTTTCTCACTCCACGAGGCGCAGGAGATCATTGCACTCGAAGCCGGCTACCCGAACTGGTCGGCGTTGAAGGCGGCCGTCGAGCACGAGCCCGTGCGATCGGCATCCAGGCCGCCGACGGCATCGCGACTCGCTCGAGCCGTGCCGGTGATCCACGTCGCCGACGTGCGAGCCTCAGCCACGTTCTTCGAGCAGACACTCGGATTTACAATCGATTTCCTGCATGGGAAACCGCCGTTCTACGGCTCGGTGTCACGCGATCGCGCCTGTCTTCATCTCAAGTTCGTGCACGAACCAGCACGTGCGCCTGGCGCGCACGACAGAGACGGATTCATTGTCGCGTTCGTCGAAGTCGAGAACGTGAAGGCGCTCTATGCGGAGTACCTCGCTGCGGGCGTACCGGTCGTGCAGAAGCTGCAGAAAGAGGCGTGGGGCGGACGCGATTTCATCGTTCGCGATCCCGACGGCAACGGGATAGCGTTCGTCGAGCCGCCGGCCTGAATCATTCGTCACTGAGCGCCGCATTGATTGTGGCCAGACC
>JBKPMA010000418.1:0-3952 GCA_046731935.1 Acidobacteriota bacterium | reverse complement strand
TCTCTACTTCCGCCTGAACGTCATTCCGATTTTCGTGCCGGCGCTCCGCACGCGCCAATCCGACATCGCTCTACTCGCGGATCATTTCATGGCGACGCTCGCCCGGGAACACGGGCGCCGGCCGAAAGTATTCGCGCCGGAAGCCACCGCGGAGCTGCAACGCTACGAGTGGCCCGGCAACGTCCGCGAGCTCCGCAATCTGATCGAACGGCTGCTGATCATGGTGCCAGGTGACGTGATCACCGGGAAGGACCTCGTCTCACTGAATCTCGACGCCTTGGCGTCGGCGCCGGCTGACACCGGCGAACCGTTGCTGCCGCTGCACGAGGCGCGCGATCGCTTCGAGCAGGCGTACATCCTTCGCGCGCTGGCGGCGCAGCAGGGCAACATGTCACGGACGGCGGAGGTGCTGGGCGTCGAGCGGAGCAATCTGTACCGCAAGATGCGCGCGTTCGGGATCGCGCCGCGGCGTCCAGAGCTCGAACCGGAAGACGACAACGCGGCAAAAGCCTAAGGGATCCTCATCCGCGCTTCGCCCGCAAGCGCTGCTCGAGCACCTGATCGGGAGCGAACCCCTCGAGCTGCAGGTACCATTCGGCCGAGGCGACCAGCGCCGCCGCCGGCACGAGCCCGACGATTTCACTCTCCAGAACGGCGACGCCGTAGCGCGCCGCCTCGCGCTTCACGAGCTCGAACACCCTGAACATGGGGGTCTTCTCGGCATTCGTCAGGTTCATCGAGACCTGAACGATGCCGCGGTCGGCGAGCGGAATGCCCATGGCCTTGACGAAACGAAGTCCGCCGCTGCTGTGCCTGACTGCCGCCGCGATCTTCTTGGCGACGTCGAGCCGATCGGTCGCCAGGTTGATGTTGTAGGCGATGAGCGGAGCCCGCGCCCCGACGACGACGGCGCCTCCGCTCGTGTGAGGGGCAGCCGGACCGAAATCCGGCCTCCACTCAGGCAGCGCGAGCTTGGCGGCCAGGCCCTCGAACTCACCGCGGCGGATGTCTTCGAGATTGCGCCGCGCGGGCGTGGACGCAGCCTCCTCGTAGAGGAACACCGGAAGAGCAAATCGTGCCGCGAGTGCCGCCCCGACGTCGCGCGCCAGGGCCACGCAATCGGCCATGGTCACCCCTTCAATCGGTATGAAGGGGATGACATCGACGGCTCCGAGCCGCGGATGCTCACCCTGATGTCGGCGGAGGTCCACGACCTGTAGCGTGGCCTCGACCATAGCCATCACAGCGGCCGTCAGCGAGCTCGGGTCCCCAGCCAGCGTCAACACGGAGCGGTTGTGTGACGCGTCTGATGAGCTGTCGAGCACGGTGACGTGAGGTACTGCTGCGATGGCGGCAACGATTCCCTGGACGACGTCAGCTCGTCGTCCTTCACTGATGTTGGGGACGCACTCGATGATGGGCATGGTGAACCACGGCAGAACGGTCGAACCCTTGAACCTCTCGCGCGGTAGTTTCCCCCAAAATGTATAATCTGACCCGTCTTCATGTCGGATCCCCTCAAGACGGCCGCCCCGGCGCCGGCTGACGCTCTCACGGGAGCGGAGCGCGAGGCGCGCGTCGAGCGGCTGCTCCTCCAGGGGCTCGATCACTACTTCGGCGGGGACTACGACACGGCCGTCCACGTCTGGACCCGAGTGCTCTTTCTGGATCGGGGGCATGCGCGGGCACGCGCGTACATCGAACGGGCACGGAGTGCCCAGGCCGAACGCCAGCGCGAGTCCGAAGAGTTGCTCCATCGCGGTGTGGCCGCGTTCGATCGCGGCGACAACGGCGATGCCAGAGAACTGTTGACCGCGGCCGTCAGCCAGGGGACCGAGCCGGAAGTAGCGCTGTCGTATCTGGGCAGGCTCGATCGCCTGGAGGTGACGCGAAGCCCGGTACGGACGTCGAGCGAGTCCCGTGGGACGAACCGGGCCAGCCAACGGCCCGCCACGGTCGCCGCTCCAACCGATCTACCGGTGCGCCGCACGACCCGCATACTGCGAATGGCGGCGATCATCGCGTTCACCTGTGCCGCGGCTGTGTGGGCCGGTGTCGTCTTGTCTGAAGTGGCCGATTTGCGTGCGGCATTCGACCTGAATCCGCCAGTTGTCGTGCCGCCACCGGCGCCCGAGGAGCCGCTGCCAGTGCTACGCACCGCCGAACTGGCTCTCGTGCGCGCCCGTCACCAGCTGGCGGCCGGCTTCCCGGCGGACGCCCTGCGGACGCTCGATGCCATCGGACCCGCAGATCCGCTCGAGGGATCGGCGCTTCGGCTCCGGGCCGACATCGACCGGGTGCTCCTCGCTTCGGCTCCCACTCCAACCATTCCTGCGGCGGCGCCCCACGCTCCATGAAATGTCCGAAATGCGGGTACATCGGCTATGAAGCTGGTGACCGCTGCCGCAACTGCGGCTACGAATTCGCCCTCTCGAGTCCCGCCCAGCCAGCGACCGAGTTGTCGATGCGCGATGGAAACGATGCGGATGGTCCGCTCCCGGACCTCTCGCTCAAACCACGCACCGCGGAACCGCGCAGGACACCGTCGGCGCCTCTGGATCTCGATCGATTGATTGGTGTCCCCGAGGCGTCCACGGATCTGCCCTTGTTCGGCGGAGGCGGGGAAGCCGGCGAGGATCTCCCTCCACTGGTCACGCCCTCGCAAACGCCGCGGCGGCCGCTCTCCGTTCGCAGGCCGACGCCCGATCCGGCGCGTCTCCGGCCGCGCGCCCGTGAGGAGTCTCGAGAGCGCACACCGACGCTCGACCTGGCGATGCCGGCCGAGGCTCCGTCCGCGCCTGCGACATCGATTCCACGACCGTCCGCACGTCAAACGCCAGCGCCGGCGATCCCACGCGCGCCTGTCGCGGAGCCGCGGGCACCGGCCGAAGCGAGCGCAGTATCGGAAACAGCGAGTGTGGCGCCGCGCCTCATCGCGGGAATCGTCGATCTGATCATTCTGGGCACGATCGACGCACTCACTCTGTACTTCACGCTGCGCTTGTGCGGCCTGACGATGCAGGAGTGGCGCATTCTGCCGCTGCTGCCCATCGGCATCTTCTTCCTGGTTGTGAACGGCGGATACCTGATCGCGTTCACGGCCGCGGGCGGACAGACGATCGGCAAGATGGCAACCGGCCTGAAAGTCGTGGGTGGCGCCAACGGTCCCGTCTCGGTCGGCGTCGCAACAGTGCGCGCGCTCGCGTGTCTTGCCTCCACGATCTGCCTCGGCGCCGGCTTCCTGCCTGCGGTGCTCGGCGGCGATGGCCGCGCGCTCCAGGACCGCATTACGGATACGCGCGTGGTCCGTCAGACGACGTAGCCGCCCGCGCATTCACACTCATGACCCGATTCGCCGTCTTCGTCTGCACATTCGGCTACATCGGTTACGCTCCATTCGCACCTGGGACAGTCGGGTCAGCCGCCGGCGTGGTCCTGTATGCGCTGATGCGCTACGCGGGCATCCCGCCGGCAGCGGATCTCGCGGTGATCGTGGTGCTCTTCATCGCTGGCGTCTGGAGCGGAACGGAAGCGGAGCGCTACTTCGGGACGACCGATCCGGGTCCCGGAGTCATCGACGAGGTCGCAGGCATGCTCATCACCCTGTACCTCCTCCCGCCGACCTGGCCGGTCATGCTCGCCGCGTTCTTCGTCTTCCGCGCACTCGACGTATTCAAGCCGTGGCCGGCGAATCGATTCGAACGTTTTCACGGCGGTCTCGGCATGATGGCCGACGATGCGATGGCCGCCGTGTACGGCAATGTCATCATGCGCGGTCTCATCTGGATGGCCGCGGCATGGCTGCTGTAGTTTTGGCTCGTGTGACCACCATCCGGTCCGCCGAGATCATTGCCGTCGGCAGCGAGCTCCTGACGCCGACACGTCTCGATACGAATTCGCTGGTTCTTACCAATCAGCTGAACGCACTCGGCATCGACGTCCGCCTCAAGAC
>JBKPMA010000417.1:0-7206 GCA_046731935.1 Acidobacteriota bacterium | reverse complement strand
ACCGTCTGTACCTGACTCTGCACGTCGTCGGAGGACGGCAGGTTCGTCTGGACGATCAGCAGGTCGGACGTGCGGTAACCCAGCGTGACGGTCGATAGCGCCATGAAGCTGCGAAACAGCACGCCACCACCGATGGCGAGGACGACAGCCAGCCCGATCTCCGCGACGGCAAGGCCGGTTCGAATGCGCGACGACCCGCCACCAACCGTCCCGCGTGAGCCGCCGTCGGCCAATCCTTCACGGACATCGACGCGCGCCGCCTGCCACGCGGGAACGAGTCCGAAGATCAAGCTCGCCAGGACAGAAGCCGCCGCTGCAAAGGCCAGCACGACGCGGTCGACCGCGACCTCATTGAGCCGTGGAAGATTTACCGGCGCGAGTCGGATCAGTGCGCTCGTGCCCGTGTAGGACACGACCAGACCGACGGCGCCGCCGAGAGCCGCGAGCAGCAGGCTCTCGACCACGAGTTGTCGGAGGATCCGGCCGCGATCGGCGCCCAAAGCGGCGCGCAGCGCGATCTCGCGCGTTCGGACGCTGGAGCGCGCCAGCAGCAGGTTCGCGACGTTCGCACATGCGATCAGGAACAACAGCGCCACTGCGCCGAGCAGCAGGTAGAGCGTGGACCGCATCGAGCCGACCGTGCGCTCCTGCAACGGCACGGCAATCAGCGTCTTGTCCGCATTCGTGTCCTTGTAAGTGGTTGCGAGTTGCGTGCTCAGCGTTGCCATCGCGGCGTCGAGTGTCTCGGCACTGAGGTCCGCGCGCCGGCGCGCGAAGATGGGGTAGTTGTGCGCGGACCGATTCATGTTCTCCGGCTGATCCGCGACCGCGACCCAGACGTCCGCCAGTTCGGGAAAGTGAAATCCCGGAGGCATCACGCCGACAATTTCATAGTTCACTGCGCCGACGTTGAGGGTATGGCCGAGCGCTCCGGCGACGGAGCCGAAGTGCTCTGACGCATATCCGTTCGAGACGACCGCCGCCTTCTCGACGTCGCCGGCGCGGAAAGTACGTCCTGCCGCTGGTCGAACGCCGAAGACCTCGAAGAACTGCGTATTGACGAATCCCGTGCCCACGAGCTGCGAACGACCAGCGCTGCGAACGCCGATCTCCACGCTCCAGCACATGCTGAATGCGTCGAACGCGCGGGTCTTGTCGCGCACGTCCACCAGGTCGGCCCCCGAGATGTTCGCACCGTCATGTCCCGTCTTCGGCCAGTGCGTGAGGATCTGGACGATGCGGTCGGCGTCGGGATAGTTGAGCGGCTTGATCAGCACGCCGTTGACCACGCTGAAGATCGCGGTGGTCGCGCCGATCCCGAGCGCGAGTGTCAGGACGACGACCGACGTGAATGCCGGCGTCTTGGCCAGCACGCGGACACCATAGCGGACGTCCTGCGCCACGTCGCGAAGCGCGCGCACGTGCCAGGTGTCGCGCACGGACTCCTTGATTTGATCGACACCGCCGAACGCGCGGCGCGCGGCAACTTCGGCATCTGCCCGGCTCATGCCTGCCTGCATCAACTCGGCGACCTGCTCGTCGAGATGGAAGCGGAGCTCGCGGTCCAGTTCCTGCTCCACATGGCCGCCCTTGAGAATCGAGCGCGCCCGCAGGCGGATCCGGTCCATCGTTCGCATGACGCTCCTCCTCAGATCGCTTGCACGACCAGATTGACGGCTGACGAGAGCCGCTGCCAGCTCTCGAGCTCTCGCGTGAGCTGCGTACGCCCGGCACGCGTCAGGGCGTAGACCTTTGCGTCGCGTCCCGAATCGGTCTCCTGCCAGGTTGCCGCGATCCAGCCTTGCTGCTCGAGACGATGGAGCGCCGGATAGAGGGATCCCTGCTGCACCTGGAGGACGTCGCTCGAGGTTTGTTGAATGCGTTTGGCTATCGCCCACCCATGCGCGGGTTCGAGCGACAGCGTCTTCAGGATGAGCAGATCGAGCGTGCCCTGGACGAGATCGGTAGGTTTGCCCATATCACCGGCTCATGGCACATGGCCCAGGCGCATGGCGCGCACGGTTGTAGACCATCTACAACCGAAGACGGGATTGTAGACGATCTACAAGTTGGGAAAGTTCGCTGGCGGACGGGCTAGTCGTATTCGGATTCGTGTTCCTATTGCGGCTGGCTCGCGGACAGGCCTGCCGAATACGAACCCGAAGACGAAAACGACAGAAGTGGCGCGTCGCTACGCCGCTTTCCGAACGTCCTTCTCGACCTTCCCGTCGCGGATATGGATGACCCGGTGGGCGTGGTCGGCAATGTCGGGCTCGTGGGTGACGAGCACGATGGTGTTGCCTGTCTGGTGGAGGCGTTCGAAGAGGGCCATGATCTCGACGCCGGTCTTCGAGTCGAGGTTGCCCGTCGGCTCGTCGGCCAGCAGGATCGAAGGGTTGTTCACGAGGGCCCGGGCGATGGCCACGCGCTGACGCTGTCCGCCGGAGAGTTCGTTCGGGCGATGGTTCATCCGGTCGCCGAGCTCGACCTTCTTGAGCGCTTCGCGTGCCCGTTCCCCGCGCTCCTTCGCAGACACGCCCGCGTAGATGAGCGGCAGCTCCACGTTGTGCAGCGCGCTGGCGCGCGGCAGGAGGTTGAACGTCTGGAACACGAACCCGATCTCTTCGTTCCGGACGCGGGCGAGCTCGTTGTCGTTCATCTCGCTCACCTGCTTGCCGTTCAGCAGGTAGCTGCCCTTGCTGGGGGTGTCGAGGCACCCGACGAGGTTCATGAGCGTGGACTTGCCGGATCCTGAGGGTCCCATGATGGCGACGTATTCGCCCTTCTCGATGGAGATGTCCACACCCTTGAGGGCATGAATCTCCTCGGAGCCCATGATGTAGGTCTTCCAGAGATTCTGGGTCTCGATGATTGGCATGTTCTTCAGGCTTCTGGCCCCGGGCTACAGGCCCCAGGCCTTGCGCTTTAGACGCCGCGCCGGCGACCTGGCCTTGGGACGGGCCCCAGGACAGTATACGGGGGCTGCAAGAACCGCGTTCCCGCAGCCTGTAGGCCGTATTCCATGGTCCGTAGTCCGTAGTCCATAGTCCGTAGTCCGTAGTCCGTAGCCTGCAGCCCGTAGCCTGCAGCCTATGGCCTGGATTACGTCTCTTCCTCGTACCTCGCCTTCAGCATCGACACGACGCTGGGATCCGCGAGCGTGGTGACGTCGCCCAGCGCGCGGCCCTCCGCGATATCACGCAACAGACGCCGCATGATCTTGCCGGACCGCGTCTTTGGCAGATCGGCGGCAAAGATGATGTCGTCCGGCTTCGCGATGGCGCCGATCTTCTTCGCCACGTGGTTGCGAAGCTCGTCGGACAGCTCCGTCGTTCCTTTCACGCCTTCCTTCACCGTCACGAACGCCGCGACCGCCTGTCCCTTCAGATCGTGCGCCTTGCCCACGACGGCCGCCTCGGCAACCTTCGGATGGTCCACCAGCGCGCTTTCCACTTCCATCGTGCCGATGCGATGCCCGGCCACGTTCAGCACATCGTCGACGCGGCCCAACAGCCAGAGATAGCCATCGTCATCCCGCTTGGCGCCGTCGCCCGTGAAGTAGATGTCGTTGGTCCATCGGCTCCAGTACTGCGTCACATAGCGATCCATGTCGCCGTAGATGCCGCGCAGCATCGCCGGCCACGGTTTCGTGAGTGCGAGGAGCCCTCCACCGACGCCGATCGGCGTGCCGTCATCGTGTCGGATCTCTGCGCTGATGCCGGGGAACGGTTTCGTGGCGGATCCGGGCTTCGTGCGCGTCACGCCCGGCAGCGGCGTGATCATGATCTGGCCGGTTTCCGTCTGCCACCACGTATCCACGATCGGGCAGCGCTCCTTGCCGATGAATTTGTGATACCAGATCCAGGCTTCGGGATTGATCGGCTCGCCGACCGACCCGAGTAGACGCAGCGTCGAGAGATCGTGCCGTTCGGGCCAGTCGGTGCCCCATCGCATGAAGGCGCGGATGGCGGTCGGAGCGGTGTAGAAGATCGTTACGCCATAGCGCGCAATCAAATCCCAGAAGCGATCGCGGTGCGGAAAGTCTGGTGCGCCTTCGTACATCAGAACGGTCGCGCCGTTGGCTAGCGGTCCGTAGACGACGTAGCTGTGCCCAGTGACCCAGCCAATGTCCGCCGTACACCAGTAGACGTCGTCTTCCTTGAGATCGAAGACCCACTTGGTCGTGGCATACGTGCCGACGAGATACCCTCCGGTGGTGTGGACGATGCCCTTCGGCTTCCCGGTGGTTCCCGATGTGTACAGGATGTAGAGCATGTGCTCCGCATCGACCATCTCGGGTTCGCACGTGGCAGACGCCTTCCGCATCAACTCGTGGTACCAGTGGTCGCGGCCCTGCACGAGCTCTTCGACGAACGGACTGTGCCTGCGCTGCACGAGCACCACGTGCTGAATGGACGGCGTGCTGGTGAGGGCTTCGTCTGCGACTCGTTTCAGCGGCACGACCTGACCGCGCCGGTATCCGCCATCAGCGGTCACAAGGACCTTGGCCTCCTGATCGTTGATGCGATCCCGCAGCGACTCCGCGCTGAAGCCGCCGAAGACAACGCTGTGCACGGCACCGATCCGGGCACAGGCGAGCATCGCAATGGCCAGCTCCGGAATGAGAGGCAGATAGATGGCCACCCGGTCGCCGCTCTCGACGCCGAGTGACTTGAGTACGTTGGCGAACTGACAGACTTCGCGGTAGAGATCCCAGTAGGTCAGCGTCCGGCGATCGCCCGGCTCACCTTCCCAGATGATCGCCGCTTTGTTCCGGCGTGCCGTCCGCACGTGGCGATCGATGCAGTTCACGCTTGCGTTCAGCTTGCCGCCCGAGAACCACTTCGCGTGAGGCGGCGTCCATTCGAGCACGGTGTGCCACGGCTTGGCCCATTCAAGCTCGCCTGCGAAGGACGCCCAGAACGCCTCTGGATCCCGTGCGGCTCGCTCGTACACGGACTCGTCGCGTACGTGCGCGCTCTCAACAAATCCGGACGGAGGATCGAAGTGACGCGTCTCCTGGAGGAGCGCGTCGATGTCGGACTGGTGGGCGCTATCGCTCATAACAGGCTACGGGCTACAGGCTACGGGCTGCAGGCGATCCAGGAGACCGGGCACCACAGACCGAAGACGGACTAAATCGCCGGCGGCAATGGCGGCGGCATCGTTGGCGGATTCATCGGAGGCACGGGTGGCGCGTCTTTCCTGAACATCATCGCGCCGAGAAGGCCGCCCAGCGTAGCGAATATGCAGCCCAGCACGAGATGAAAGAGGAACCCCATCAGCAGGACGACAACGCCTGCGCCGCCATGGCCCATCTTTTCGAGGAACGCGCGCGTCTCCGGCGGCATGTTCTCAGCGTGCTCGAGCGCACGGCTGATCAAAGCGCTTTGCATCGGTCCGGCGATCAGTCGCAGCGGTATCGACACGATTGTCGCGACGATCGCGCCGAACACGCCTGCCAGCAACCCCACCATCGCGCCGTCGCCGGCTGACACCGGAGCCGGATAGTTCTGCTGCATGAGATAGGCAGCGAGTACGCCGCCGGTGATGAACCAGATGCAGCAGCAGTTGGCGAAGTTGATGAAAGGAAGTGCCGACAGGACGCCGAGAACGGCGCCACCGAGGAGGGCGGGCTGTAACTTGTTAGGAGACATCAACCCTGATCTCCTTCAATGCGGAGTGCGGAGTTCGGAATGCGGAATTCAATTCGGAGTTCGAAGCGTCTTTCACTACGCATTCCGCATTCACTCCGCAATCCGCAATCCGCAATCCGAATTAATCGTAGTATTCCCGCCCCAGGTGCGTGATCAGTTCCTCGCCCAGCAGATACCGCAGCGTGTTCTTCAGCTTCATCAACTGAATGAACAGATCGTGCTCCGGGTAGAGCGCCGCGGCATGCTGCGGACTCTTGAAATAGAAGGACAGCCACTCTTGAATCCCGAAGAGGCCGGAACGCTTCGCGAGATCCAGAAACAGCGCGACGTCGAGCACGATTGGCGCCGCGAGAATGCTGTCGCGGCACAGGAAGTTGACCTTGAGCTGCATCTTGTAGCCGAGCCAGCCCACGAGATCGATGTTGTCCCACCCTTCCTTGTTGTCACCGCGCGGCGGATAGTAGTTGATCCGTACCACGTGATGCAGGTCGCTATACAGCTCCGGATAGAGGTGTGGCTGGAGGATGTAGTCGAGCACCGACTTCTTGCTCTCCTCCTTGGTCTTGAACGACTCCGGATCATCCAGCACTTCACCGTCACGGTTGCCGAGGATGTTGGTCGAATACCAACCCTCCACCCCGAGGAGCCGCGCCTTGAGGCCCGGCGCGATGATGGTCTTGATCAGCGTCTGCCCGGTCTTCAAATCCTTGCCGGCGAGTGGAGACTTCGTCTGTGCCGCCAGTTCGACGAGCGCGGGGACATCGCCGCTCAGGTTCGGCGCGGCGTTGGCGTACGGAATGCCCTCACGGATCGCCGCATAGGCGTAGATCATGCTCGACGGAATGGCATCGTCGCTCGCTTCGAGCCCCCGCTCGAACGCCTCGATCGACTGGTGAACCGGACCCTCCTTCAGGAAGACCTCGGTGCTTCCGCACCAGATCATCACCATCCGGTCCAGGTTGTGGTCGGACTTGAATTTTCGGATGTCTGCGATCAGCTGCTCGGCGAGGTCTTTCTTGTTCTTGCCTTTCTTGACATTCGGACCGTCGAGACGCTTGACGTAGCGCTGATCGAACACCGCGGGCCACGGGTTGATGGCTTCCAGCTCCGGCCGGATCTGCTCGAGCAACGGCGATTCGAGGACCCCCGCGGTCTTGGCGGCTTCGTACGTGTTCTCGTTGAAAATGTCCCATCCGCCGAACACGACGTCGTCGAGCTTTGCGAGTGGGAAGAGTTCGGCGATGCGTGGCGAACGGCCTTCGGTGCGCTTGCCGAGTCGAATGGTCCCCATCTGTGTCAACGAACCGATGGGAGTCGCGAGTCCCTTCCGGACAGCCAGGACGCCGGCGATGAATGTCGTGCTGACGGCGCCGAGGCCGACGAGAAGAATGCCCAGTTTCCCCTGGGCCGGGGCGATTTCTACGGGTTTCATGGCGGGGTAGAACTATATCATTCGGATCTGGTGAACCTTGGCTTCGGGCTACGGGCCCTGTCTGATGCGTGATCCTGCCTGCAGCCTGCAGCCTATAGCCTGTAGCCTGTATTCCGT
>JBKPMA010000416.1:0-5722 GCA_046731935.1 Acidobacteriota bacterium | reverse complement strand
TCGCTGCTCCAACCGGTTCGTGCTCCGCTGGCGGATCTGATTCTGCGCTTCGCTCGCACGCATGCACCGTTCACCGCTGGCGAGTGCGCCGGCCGCTTTGGGCTCGGCACGGCAGTGGCGGACGACACGCTCAATGCGCTTGGTGCCGGCGGCCGGGTTGTCGAAGGCGAGTTCAGGCCAGGCGGCAGTGGACGCGAGTGGTGCGCCACCGACGTACTTCGCACCATCCGGCAGCGCTCGCTGGCGCGGCTGCGCCACGAGGTGGAGCCGGTCGAACAGGAAGCGCTCGGGCGGCTTGCGGTGGCGTGGCAAGGGGTGACAGCCCCTCGCATGGGACTCGACGCCCTGCTCGACGCGATCGAGCAACTCCAGGGCGCTCCCTTACCAGCGTCGATTCTGGAAACCGAGATCCTGCCCGCGCGTGTCTCTGGATATCGTCCCGGCGACATCGATCTGCTGATGGGCGCTGGCGAGGTGATGTGGGTCGGTGTCGAACCGCTCGGCGATCGCGACGGGCGGCTCGCCCTGTATCTGACCGACCATTTGCATCTGCTCCTTCCGCCCGGCGAAGCGGTCGAACCTCCGTCGCCGCTTGCGGCGCGCATCCTGGAGTATCTGAGTGAAGCCGGCGCCTCGTTTTATCCGGCCATTCATGGCGCGTGCGGGGACGGCTTCCCCGGCGAGGTCGTCGATGCGCTCTGGGATCTCGCGTGGCGCGGCTTGATCACGAACGACACCCTGCATGCCGTGCGTGCGTTCGTACAGCCGCCGGCCCGGACGCGCCGAGAGCGCCTGTCCCGTCCGTTCCGATCGCGGCGGGTCGCGCCGCCAGAAGCGCAAGGCCGCTGGACACTGACGCGTCCCGTGACAGGCGGCCGCCGTGCGTCATCAACCGAGTGGGCAACCAGTCTCGCGCGGCAGCTGCTCGCGCGGTACGGCGTCCTCACGCGCGAGGCGGTTCTTGCCGAAGGCGTGAAAGGCGGTTTCTCGACCGTCTACGACGTGCTGAAGGCGATGGAGGACGGTGGACGCGTGCGCCGCGGTCTGTTCGTCGCCGGGCTCGGCGCGACACAGTTCGCTCTGCCAGGGGCGCTCGATCAGCTGCGCGCGGTGCGGGACGAGCAGGAACTGCCTCAGGTCGTGCACCTCTCCGCAGTCGATCCGGCAAATCCCTACGGTGCGCTCCTGCGGTGGCCCTCTCGTCCAGAGGATGCGCAAGAGGGACGCGGTCCTTCGCGCACGATCGGCGCGACGGTCATCCTCGTAAACGGCCGGCTGGCGGCATGGCTCGCGCGCGGCGAGCGTCAGCTGCTCGTGTATCTGTCCGACGACGAGCACACGAAGACGATGACCGCTCGAGCGGTCGCGGAGCGCCTCTATGCGATGGCGACCGCGCCCGACAGTGCCCGCAAGGGGATGCTCATCGGCGAGGTGGACGGCTGCCCGACCGAGACGCATCCGATCGCGCCGTTTCTACTCGACGCCGGTTTCGTGCGAGGTGCGATGGGATATCAAGCCTCGGCGCGTTTCGTCGGTTCAAAGGGTTCAAGTCTGTCATCTGTGAGGTCGTCGTAGTGCCAGAAGGCGACACGATATTCCGCGCGGCCAGAACGCTCAATCTCGCGCTCGCCGGACGCGTCGTCACGCGGTTCGATTCGGTCTTCCCGGCCCTCACGCGCGTCGACACTGACGCACCGCTCGCCGGCAGAACCGTGGATCGTGTCTGGGCACAGGGCAAGCATCTTCTGATTGGTTTTTCTGGCGGCCTCACGCTGAGGACGCACATGAGGATGAACGGGTCGTGGCACGTGTACCGGCCCGCGGAACGATGGCAGCGTCCAGGAGCCGACATGCGCATCGTGATCGAGACCGACGCGTATGTCGCCGTCGCGTTTCAGGTTCCCGTCGCCGAGTTCCTCACAGAGACTGCACTGCCCCGGTCGCGCACGCTCAGTACGCTCGGGCCGGATCTGCTCGACGACGCCTTCGACGAGGGCGATGCCCTTCGCCGGCTCAGGGACCGTCACGATGTGCCGCTCGGTGAGGCGCTGCTCGATCAGCGGGCGATCGCAGGCATCGGCAACGTCTACAAGTCGGAGACGTGCTTTCTGGCCGGCGTCAATCCGTTCACGGCCGTTGCGGCACTCGATGATGAGCAGCTCCGACAGGTACTCACCGTCGCCCGTCGGCTCATGGCGGTGAACGTGCGCCCAGGCGCTCGCGGGGGCATCGTCACGTATCGAGGGCTGCGGCCGGCAGGGCGTTCCGATCCGGGTGCGCAACATTGGGTGTACGGCCGCCGCGGCCGCCCCTGTCGCCGCTGCGGAGCGCCAATCCGCGCACGAAAGCAAGGCGTGGACGCGCGCACGACGTACTGGTGTGAGAGGTGTCAGGGGGCGCAGACAAAACAATGACGAATGCGGATTGACGAATGACGATCGCCCTCGCGCTGTTCGTCAATCGTCAGTCTGCACTCGTCATTGCCCGTGCTGTTCACGCGGGCCTAGTGGTGGTTGATGCGATCGAGTATGCGGCGGAGCTCGATCACGAGCTCGTCGGGGAGGCAGGGCTTCGTGACGAACGCATCGCAGCCCGCTTGCCGCGCACCGTCGGATGAACCGGCAAGTGCGTGGCCCGTCAGCGCCACGACAGGAATCGCGCTGGTGCGCGCGTCGCTCTTCAATTGCCGTGTCGCGGTCCAGCCGTCCATGCCTGGCAGCGACAAGTCCATCAGAATAACGTCAGGGTGGAGCTCGAACGCTTTCTCGATCGCCTCGTGTCCGTTCGACGCCTCGGCGACGCGGAAGCCGGAGAACATCAAGTACTCCGCGTACATCTCCCGCGCGTCTTTGTAGTCGTCGACAACGAGCACGAGCGGGCGAGCATCAACGATCATGGATCGCGTTGGGTTGGACATTCTAGTCGACCTGCTGCCGCACGGACAGACGTTCTGCTGATCCCAGCCGGACTACCCATCGCATCTCACGACACGTCTGCTAGGATCGGAATCATGGCCACGCTGTGCTCTTTCGATATCACTTCGAACGTTGACCTCCAGGAAGTAGACAATGCTCTCAACCAGGCGCGAAAAGAAGTCGGCCAACGGTATGACTTCAAGGGCGCAAAAGTAGACATCGAGTTCAACAAGAGCGAGAAGAAGCTGACGATCGGCGCCGACGATCGGATGAAGCTCGACGCGTTGTGGGAGGTCATCCAGACGCGTCTCGTCCGCCGCGAAGTTCCCGTCAAGAACCTGAAGCCCGGCGAGGTCGAGCAGGCAGCTGGCGGAAGCGTGAAGCGCGTCATCGAGCTCCAGCAGGGCATTCCCACCGAGGCCGCCAAAGAAATCGTCAAGTTTCTCAAAGATCAGAAGCTGAAGAAGGTGCAGGCGGCCATTCAAGCCGACCAGGTGCGCGTCACCGCGCCTGCCAGAGACGACCTTCAGGCCGCCATCCAGCTGTTGCGCGCCCACGACTTCGGCGTGGCCCTTCAGTTCGGGAACTACCGCACCTGAACCGCGAGTCCCTCACCGACGGTCGTCCCTCGACTCATCCCCGGCGTTGTCATCGCAGCTGTGTACGACGGAGAGACACGGTGTTGCGCGTGTGTACGGTCAGCAGGCCGCTACGCCGCGCGTACGACCAAGGCAGCAAGGAACATTCCACACGCGTGCCTGTGGTGGGGTGAGAGTCAGCGGCTCGAGTGGATACCGAATTTGTCGAGCCGGCGGTACAGCGCGCGGCGGCTCAGTCCCAGCCGTTTGGCCGCTTCCTTTTTGTTTCCGCGTGTCTCGGCCAACGCGCGATCGATCTCATCGCGCTCGAGGTCGCGGATGCGGCGCACCTGACTTTCGGCCGCGGGAATCAGGATCGCGGGTGAACCCAGACGCAAATCGGAGGCATCGATGCGATCGCCGCGCCCGAGCATACACGCGCGCTCGAGCGTGTTGCGAAGCTCACGCACGTTGCCGGGCCACGGCCAGTTGATCAGGCGCTCTTCGGCGTCGCGCGACAGTGTCGGGACGGTGCGTTCCAGTGTGCGCGCGCAGCGCTCGATGAACGCCTGCGCGAGGAGCGGTACATCCTCGAGTCGATCGCGCAGTGGCGGGAGCGTCAGCTCCACTGCGTTCAGCCGATAGAAGAGATCCGCGCGGAAACGGCCCTCGGCCACTTCGCGCTCGAGTACCCGGTTGGTGGCGGCAATGACGTGGACGTCCACACGGTGCACATCGCGCGATCCGACCTTGGCGACTTCACCTGTTTCGAGGACGCGCAGCAGCTTCGACTGCATCGCGTGCGGCAGCTCACCGACTTCATCGAGGAACACGACACCGCCGTTCGCGCGCTCGAACAAACCGGGGCGTGTCTCGACCGCGCCGGTGAAGGCGCCGCGGGTGTGACCGAACAGCTCGCTTTCGAAGAGCGTCTCCACGATCGCGGAGCAGTTCACCGTTAGGAACGCACGGTCACGCCGGCGTCCGAGCTGATGGAGCGCACGCGCGACGAGCTCTTTGCCAGTGCCGGTCTCGCCCGTCACCAGCGCGGTCGTGAAGTGCGGAGCGACGCGCTCGATCAGTTCGAAGAGTTCGCGCATGACCGGACTCTGCCCGATCATCGACTCGAACGACGTGTCGGCGCGGCTCGCCGCACGAAGATCCGCATCCTGACGCCGTGCGTCGATGACGACACGCAGACGATCCAGCTTCTGCAGCAGCGCCGAGATGTCGAACGGTTTGGTCACGCAGTCCTGCGCGCCACGTTTGACCGCCTCGACCGCTGTCTCCACGGTCGCGTACCCGCTCATCAGCAGCACCTCGCACGACGGTGCCGATCGCTTGATCTCGGTGATGACGGTGAGTCCGCCCATCCGCGGCAAACGAAGATCGACCATCGCGACGTCGGGCGCGGACTGGCGGACGGCATCGAGCGCCCCGGCCGGATCCTCGTACGTGGACACGTCGAATCCCGCCCGGCCGCCCAGGTGTGACAACACCTTCAGGACGCCTGGATCGTCATCCAGCAGCAGGAGCGTGGGAACCGGCAACGGGGAGACCATACGCTGCCCGCCAAATCGGCGGGCGCGAGGAATCCCTTGAATGAACTGCCCCGCCTAGAGCTTTCCGCCGAAAAACGATGGAATCGGCAGGGTTCGCATCGTCTGCAGACCAGGGGGCGCGTTGAGCACCTTGGGGATGGAGTTGACGACAATGGACGCAGTGGCGATGTCGCCGTGCACGCCGCCGGCAATCTTCATAGAGAGCGCCGGCGAGCCTGAAATCCGCACGGCATCGTACGACTCCGGCGCGCCGAGATATGCCTCCATGTGCAAGCGGATGAGCGCCTCGCCCTTTCGATATCCAACGCCGTCCTGAATCAGGCCGCAGACCTGGCCGCGCTCGACCGTGATGAACTCGCTTGAGATGGGCGCGGTCGCCACCTTGGCGACGATGTCGTCGGTGATCCGGTCGAGGGTCCACCCGACGGCGTCCGCGATCATGGCGATAGACTCCGTGAGCCCCACGTGGCGCACGCTGCCCTGCTTCACCTTCGTGTCGAATGCCTCCGGGGTGAGGCCCGATCCGATCTTCTGTTGGAATGGCAGGCGGCGGATGCGTGCATCCTGCACACGATCGACTTCGATGCGATCGACCCGCTCGCACACACCGGTCAACGTGATGGGCAACGCGTCCATCACGAACCCCGGATTGACTCCGGTGCCGAGT
>JBKPMA010000415.1:0-4255 GCA_046731935.1 Acidobacteriota bacterium | reverse complement strand
GTCCACAGCTGTCCGAAGCCCTCAACACATTCATGGACCAGTACGGACTGGGAACGTCGTTCGGCAATCAGGTCGAGCGGAAGTACCTCGTCAGCACCAAGTACGCGAAGAGCGCGACCTCCGAAGAGGGCCGCAAGAAGTTCCTGGCGCTGACCGAGTTCTTTCGCAAGTACAGCGACCAGTACGGCCTGGACTTCCTGCTCATGGCGGCCCAGGGCTACCAGGAGTCCGAGCTCAATCAGAACGCCAAGAGCCAGGTGGGGGCAATCGGCGTGATGCAGGTCATGCCTGCCACCGGCAGGGAGCTGAAGGTCGGTGACATCACCAAGACCGAAGCGAACATCCACGCCGGGGTGAAGTACATGCGGTTCATGATCGACCAGTACTACAAGGACGAGCCGATGGACAATCTGAACAAGGGGTTGTTTGCGTTCGCCTCCTACAACGCTGGACCAAACCGCATCCGGCAGCTGCGCAAACTCACCGAAACCCGCGGCTTGAATCCCAATGTGTGGTTCAACAACGTCGAGCGCGTGGTGGGAGAGAAGATCGGCCGTGAGACGGTGACGTATGTAGCCAACATCTACAAGTATTACGTGGCGTATACGCTGACGATGGAGGAGCTGAAGGAGAAAGAGAAAGCCAAGGCCGCCGCTGGCGTGAAGTAATCAGAAATCGGCGATCGGGAGGATTGTCAGAACAATCCTCCCGACCAAGCCCTGGTCACTTCGGTGATTCGACGCTGACGGCCAGCGCCTGCGTGTAGGTGATATCGATTCGATCGCCTGCTTTCACGCCTTCCAGATCCTTCTTGTTCTCCACCCGCGTACTGAAGGTGCTCCCATCGTCAGCCTTCACGGTGATCGCGGACGTCTTCTCGTCGATCGACACGACCGTCACGGATGCCGTCATCTGACGCGCGATGGTCCCTCCGGGCTTCTCCCCAGGCGTTCGCGTGATGCCTGCCGTGCCCTCAGGAGCCGGAGCAGCGCTTCCCGCCTTCCGCAGCTGCAGCACCATCGATTCGTGGTACCTGAAGGTGACCTTGTCGCCCACCTTCAACGCGTCGAACCGTTTCACCTCGGGTCCGCAGTAGACCGTTTGCGTGTGGCCATCCGAGACATCCTTCAACGTCACGAGGCGGTTGGCGGAGTCGATGGACTCGACCGTGGCTGTGACGCTCGCGACGCCGCCCGCACTCATGGTCTTCTTCTGCGCGTACGCGCCGGCCGGTGCGAGCACCAGCGCGAGCAGGACGAGGATTGTCAGATGGATCGTTCGCATGGAACCTCTTTCTTTTCTTTGATGCTTGAATTGTAACGACAGTGAATTCGCCGCGCGATTCTAACGCACTGGGCATAGAAGTCCACGTGGCAGGATGCGCTACGGCGTGTTCAGCCGCTGCTCCAGTTCGCGGACCTGGGCGGCAAGCGCCCTGTCGTTTGGCGCCGCCCGCTCCAGCGCGTGTGCCCATTTGAGCGCGGCCGCCGAATCGCGCTGCTCCATCGCATAGGTGACGAGCGCCTGCAGGATGTCGCGATCCGCCGGATGACGCCGCTGCGCGTCGGCCAGCGTCCGCATCGCATCGTCCATCCGGCCCGCATCGTGCAGGGCAACGGCATAGACGTACGGATATCGCGCATCGTCGGGCGACAACGCCGCCTGGTGGAATTCGGTCAGCGCGTCGGCGGTCCGCTTCTGACGTACGAGCGACAGACCGAGCGCATAGTGCAGCTGCGCCACATCCGGTATCCGCTGCAGCCCCTCACGCAGGACTCGCTCGGCATCCTCTTCGCGCGCCGTGGCGCGGAGCAGATCCGCCAGGTTCACGTACGCCGGCGCGTACTGGGGCTGCAGACGAATCGCGCGTCGGTACGCGGCTTCGGCGGCCTGTGCGTTCCCGAGATCGGCCTCGAGGGCGCCGAGATTCACATTTGAATCGGCACGGTCCGCGCCGAACTGCTGCACGGCTCGATATTCCGAGATGGCGGCATCGAGTGTCTTCCGGAGATCCCCAGACACGAGCGCCGGCGGTACGGCGGCCATGGCGGGGACGGATTCAATCCTGACGGTCCGGACGGAATCCGCGAGCAGCCGTGGCCCCAATTGAAGACGCGTCTGCACATCGACGATGGCGAGGCGCTCGGCAGCGGCGCGGCGCACTAGTGTCTCCGCATCCCGCACGGCCGCCTCCATCGCCGCAGTTGTCGTTCCGGTCGGCTCCGGCGTCAGCAGGCTCAAGGCGGTCGCGCGGATGATGGCGGGCGCGCTCCGATCGTTCACGAGTGCGGCGAGCGCCGAATCAGCACCGGGCAGTTGTCGTCTCCCGGCCGCAATCGCGGGCGCATAGGAGGGACGATGCACGGCATCGGGATACGACCGGGCAACAGCGGAGGCGGCCCACGTAGCCGGCTTGTCACGATGGCACGAGGCACACGCGTTCGGGACGCCGAGTGAGACGGTCAGGTCGGGACGCGGGATCCGGAACCCGTGATCCCGGCGGGCATGCACGACCATGTAGTTCTTGACCGGCATGTGGCACGACGCACACGCTGCGCCCGCGGATCCGCTCTTGTGGAAGTGGTGCGCGGACGTGTCGTACTTGGCCGGCGCATGGCACTGGGCGCACACGCCGTTAGCCGGCACGACGAGCGCTCCGCTGTGCGGGTTGTGGCAGTTCGAGCACGTCACGCCTGCCGCGTACATCTTGCTCTGCAGGAACGATCCGTATTCGTACACTTCGTCCAGCTGCTGGCCATCGGCCTCATACAGCCCTTCTTCGAGCAGCGCCACGCGATGCGTGTCGGCGAGGGGACGACCGTACTCGTAGTCAGGCCAGATCTGGCTGCGCCGCGAATGGCATCGTCCGCACGTCTCGACCTCGGATCGCGACGGCAACGGCGCGGCCGGGCGCGCGATCGGCCGGTCACCGTCAAACCTCCACGCCATTCGCGAACGTCCGTCCAGCGAGAACACAAAGCCCTTCTGTCGGTCGCCGGCAGGTGATTTCTGACGTGCCCACTCGACATGGCGCGAGCCGGGACCGTGGCAGGCCTCGCACGACACATTCACTTCCGACCACTTGGTGTCGAACGTGTCGCGGTCGGCGGCATAGCCCTTCTGCACGTTGGTCGAGTGGCATTCCGCGCACATGTGGTTCCAGTTCTGCGCGGGGCCGGTCCAGTGCAGCACGTCTCGATGGTCCACACGTTCGGACGGATACAGGTGAAACCAGCGCTGGCCGCCCTGCGCTTTGGGCCTGGTATCCCATGCGATGCTCAACGCCTGCAGCCTGCCGCCGGGCAGCCGCAGCAAGTACTGCTGGAGTGGATCGACCCCGAACGTGTAGGCGACGGGATAGTCCGTCAGTGCGCCATCGGGGCCGTCGGTCCGCACGATGAACTGGTCGCCGCTCCTGGTGAAGCGGGACGTCACGCCGCCGTACGAGAAGCTGGTGGCCGAAAACGGCGCCGCGACCGACCGATCGCCGGGTGCGATCATCGCGCGCTCGTGATGCGAGCCGCGCCAGAGCGACGCTTCCTGCGCATGACACGACCGACAGGTCTCTGCGCCGACAAACCGCGCCGCAGGTGGAGGCGTCGCTGCCGCCGCCGGACGCTCATCAGTTGTCCGCGAGCAGGCACCGGCCGTCACGATCAGTACGAGGACGCAAGACGCAGCGAGAGAGAAACGCATTTGGATGGATAGCGTGCGTCACTCTACCGCAAACCCGCGCCGTTGTCGGGAGTCTCGCGTTCGCCGATAATGTGCCGGCCCGAAAGGATCGGATGACAACAGACTTGGAACAACCTCCAACTACTCGCACCTGGATCGAACGGGTGCTGTCACCTGTGGCAGAGGTCCACCGTGATGAGGTGACCAGCGCGCTCCTGATGACGCTGGTGATGTTCATGATCCTCGCGGCGTATTACCTGCTGAAGACCGCGCGCGAGGTGTTCATCCTGAGCGAGGGCGGCGCCGAGGTGAAGAGCTACTCGTCAGCGGGACAGGCGCTGCTCCTTCTCGTGCTCGTCCCGCTGTACAGCTCGTTCGCGTCGCGTGTGAAGCGCGTCCAGCTCGTCCAATGGGTGACCGTCTTCTTTGCCTCACATCTCCTGCTGTTCCTGTTCGCGCTCGGCGCCGGCGTCAAGATCGGCATCATCTACTTCCTGTGGGTCGGCATCTTCAATCTCATGGTGATCGCGCAGTTCTGGGCGTTTGCCAACGACCTTTACACTCAGGAACAGGGCAAGCG
>JBKPMA010000414.1:0-4427 GCA_046731935.1 Acidobacteriota bacterium | reverse complement strand
CGACGCTGCCGGCCGGTGGGCATTGGTCTAACACCCGGCGTATTCCGCGCTGCTCCCGATGCTGTCACGCCGTCGTCGAAGGCGGCGACTGTGGCTCAGCGAGTTCTTCCATGCGCGTCGTCAGTCCCTGCAGATCGGTGTTCTTCAGGAGGTCGCGAAGCTGCTCCGGCGTGACGGTGGTTTTTGCGCCGAGATGCCGGGCGATGTCCTGCAGGAGTCGAAGCACCGCCGTCATTTCACGCTCTGCCAGCAGGTCAATCTGGAGATTCAGGTGACTACGCTTGTCGGTCTGCCGCGCCAGGCGATTCTGACTGGCGAGCACGAACAGCGCGAGGAAGATCGCTTCGAGCGACACCGTCGACGTCAAGAACGGATACGGGAAGGGATCGAACGGACGAACACCACGGATCAGCCCCGCATTAGCGACCACCCACAGCGTAAACCAGACGACGTGAAACAGAAGGACGGGTCCGCTCGCCGCCGTGCTGGCGATCCAGTCGCTTACCTGCTCCGCCTTCGATCGCGCGAGTAGCGTCGCCTGTTCCCAGCTCTTGATCGCTTCGACGTTCTCTTCAACCGCGGAACAGAACTCGATAGCGCCTCCTTCGTTGCGCGTCCGCTCGGCACTCCGAACGAGCGGCTGCTTCTCGCCGTTGGATTTCATCGAATGCACCTCCCTTTCTTTTTGCGCGAGCCTCGCGCATGGTGTGACCTGACGACGCGTCCGTCGTCAGGTCAGCGTCGCCGAGCTACTTCGAGGGCTCCACTTCCACTTCCGACGACACGCGCCGGACCCCCTTGACCGCGTCCGCCACGACGACTGATTCGAGAGACGTGGCGAGCGACTTCGTCTTTCCGGAGAGCAGGACTACGCCCTTGTTCACCGAAGACACCTTGATGTCACTGGCCTTGATCCGGGCGTTCGCTTTGAAGGCCGCCTCAACGCCGGACTTGATGTCGTCATCAGATCGTTCCACGACCGCTCGCTGCGACTTCGGGACGACCTGCAACAGGTTCCTGACCTCTTTGGTACCCTCGATCCCCTTCGCGACGTCCTCGGCCTTGGCCTTGTCAGCCGCCGTCGGCACCTGGCCATGCAGTGTCACCACACCCTTGACCGTGTCCACGTTCAGATGCGATGTGCTCACGCCGTCCGTGGTCATGAGTGCGAGCTTTGTCTTCATCGTGATCCACGAGTCCGGCGTGTCCGCTGCGCGAGCGGAACCCACGAGCAGTGCGAGGAACGCCACGACGAGCGTGACGACGCGAGTAACTGACAGTCTCATCTCCCCCCCTTTTTGCAGCTTCTACAAGCGCTGTGTCTCTCCAGGGCCCATCTTTTCGCCGCGCGTGCATGTTCGGCGCGCCGCATGGGCTCCAGCTGGCTGAGCATCAACATTGGTGCCAGCGCCTCAGCCGGCGGATTGCGTCCAGATCGCCAGCGCGCCTGGCGTATGACTGAACTACGTAGTTGAGGCCGGGAGACGGGACGAGGCGGCCGGATCGCGGTCCGGACACGCGTCGTGTTGGGGAGGGGACGAGTTGATCAATCGCTTGCAGATGGCCGGGCTTAGCGTGACCCCCCGATGCCCTGTGACCCCGTAAAGGCCCGCCCGTCTACCGCAACGGGACGTGCCATGAGGACGAAGACGACCTCGAGCATGCCCGCGGCTCCAGCGAGCCCCAAGCAGATGGAAACAAGCAAGATCATCAGAGTTGCGATCGGTTCCATGGTCTCTGTGCCACCCGCATCTCGTTCAGGACAAGTCACTGCAATCGCGTCGCCAAGCAGGCCCGTGGACGGCTCCAGTCACTCTTAATCCCCTTTCCTGGCCAGAGGGAGCCCGCGCCGGCCATGTCTGGCCGGCCCGTGCCGCGCCTTCTCGAGAACACCTTTCTTTCCCAGCCATTCGCGGACGGCGATCCGCACCTGCACTGTCAGCGACAGGCCTTCCCGATCCTTTACCGCCTGCATCCCCTCCAGCAGTTCGTCCTCGAGCCGGAAATTTGTGAGACGTTTCGTGGTCATCGCTCGGCGCTGATTGTAAAGCACAACGATTTACGACGACAACGATAATGCAGCGCTTCGGGTAGGACACGCCGCACGCAGGATCGAAGAGGAACCGTTGGCCCTGAAGCCGCCAGTCATCGGACACCGGCTCCAGGGCTGATCGCTACTCTCCCCTCATCTCAATCGGTCAGGCTACGGCTTGAGCTGCCGAAGAGGGCCGCTGAAGTTCCCGAACTGGTTCGTCGCCAACGCCTGGATGCCTGCGTGGTGCTCGCCGTTGAATGGCGTGACCGTATTCGGGCATCCCGCAGCGAGCGCCTGAGCCGGCGAGTTGAACCAGAGGCCAACGTGGAACGTGTGAACAGGTGCGGTCGGCGGGTTCGAGCCTGCATCGCCCTGGTGCACCACAGGAGCCGGGGCAGTGTTTGGCGCGACGATGAAGGTCTCTTCGTTGAATCGACCAATGAATGTCCCCTCAGCGCGACCCACGGAATCGCTCTGCATGTCACCTTGGTACCACGACAGACCAAACGGGGCGTTCGGAATTTGAATGACGAACAAGTCGAAGCCCGTGTTGGGCGGAAGATCGGTCGCCCTGACGCTCATGATTTCGAATTCGCCGACCGTCTTGACCGTGACCTTGGCGATCGCATTGGGCAGGCACCCGGCAGCGGTCACCGCCGCCGATCGCCTCAAGTCGAACCGGAGCAGGTCCTGAGAGGTCTGGGCCTGAGCGCCAGCGCTGCCTACGCTGGTCGCCGCCATCGCAAGGGTCACCGAAAGAACGAACTGCTTGGTCATACGATTTACCTTTCCTCTAGCCATGCGTGACTACCACGCGTCACCCGCGGCATTCGGCCCTCCTCGAGATGCCGATTGATGGGAGTGCTGTCCCGGCGACAGGATTGTCGAAGGAACACGCAAGAATGTAGGGCCGCGCCTGCCCGCCAGTCATGTGCGTGAGGTAAGGCTTCGGTAGAAAGAAGGTGAGTCAGCTGAGCGGTTTACACGGACCGAGCGACGTATCGCCCTTCACTGGCGTGAGAACTACGAGCCGCCCCAATAGCCGGTGCGCGCGCGCACGTCGCCGCCGCCCTTCACCCGCACGGTCAACGTGTGCCAGTTCGGTTTATCGACGCCTGTCGGCGCGAAGCTGAGGAGATAGCGCTCGCGAAAGCGCTGGAGCATCTCAGCAAACCGCGCCGCGACTCGATCGAGCGATTTCTCTCGCAGGAATACCCCTCCGGTCGTGGTCGCGAGTTGCTGGAGAAGCTTGTCGTCGCCGCCGAGCGTGACCACGCAGACCACTGATCCGGTACGCCGGGCGGTCTCGACGATGGCGTCCTCGGTCAGGAAGCTCGCGGTGTCGTCGCCGTCGCTGAAGAGGATCACAATCGAGCGGCCAGGCGCCGCGGTCCCCACGAGCATCGCCGTGTGCACCGCATCATAGAGCGCGGTATCGCCCCACGGCGCGGGCGCCGCGACCAGCTCGCGGAGTCTGGCGGCATCCGCCGTGAACGTGCTGCGAATCGCGACGCGCTCGTTGAAGGTTACGAGCGCGGCACTCTCACCAGCTTTCAGCGCGTCGATGACGCGAGTGCCCGCCCCGGTGAGATGGGCACGCGCCTTCGCATCGAGGCTTGCGCTCATGTCGAGCGCCAGCACGACGCTCACCGGGAACGCCGACGGCGCCACGATCTCGACCCGCTGCGGTACCCCGTTGTCGAGCACCTCGAAGTCGGCCGCCGTCAGTCCGGCGACCACGGCATTGCCCCGTCGGACCTCGACGTCGACGCGCACGTAGTCGGCGCGTGCCGAGAACGACGGTTGCTGTGCCGCGAGCGACGCGCCGACGGCAACGATCCCCGCCACGATGATCAGACCTGCGCACGCCGCCCGGCGACGTCCTTGGAGGCCGGCGATCATCTGGCGTGTGCCCTCAACTCGGCGAGGAGGTACTTCGCGTCTGGCTCGTGCAGCCGGAAATACCACTCCCACGGATCCATGTCGTTCCTGGCTTGAGTCTCTGCTCCGAGGCCACGAGCGACGGCGTCGAAGCCATCTGCTCCCCTTCCTTCGAGCAGCAGGACGTGGCTGAGCGCCACCTGTGCGGACTGCGCGCCGGGATAGCGCCGGGCCGCGCGGGCGAACGCCTCGTAGGCCTCGGCCTGGTGACCGAGCCGCCCTTCGATGCGGCCCGATACCATCGCGCCGTAGTACTCGAGAAACGCTGGAAGTGGCACCGTGAGGGCCTCGCGAGCCAGTGCTATGGCGTCGACGGACTTGCCGCGCGCCTCCAGGACGTGCGCGAGACGGATTCGAGCTTCGACGAGCGACGGATCGATCGCGAGGGCGCGGCGCAGGGCACGCTCCGCGTAGCCCAGCTCTGTATCAGCGTCATCGATCGAGAGCGTCC
>JBKPMA010000413.1:0-5092 GCA_046731935.1 Acidobacteriota bacterium | reverse complement strand
GATTCCAGCATTTCGTCCTCGAGCGCGATATCGACCTTCTGGTCGTCGGTCCCGACGATGTGTCACGGCCGCTGGTCCTGCCGTTCGGACGGCTCCGCGAGCCGCTGGAGGTCGCCCGCGCCGCAGACGCCGTCCTGTGGACAGGCGAGGGCGATGCGGCGGACGCGGCAGCACGTCTGGGAGTCGCGCACGGCTTCCAGTTGACGCACGAAGCCGGCGCCTTCACGTCGGCACCGTTCGGGGGACCGCTGCCGGCTCCGGGCGATCGCGTGATTGCCATGGCCGCTATCGCCCGTCCGGAACGCTTCGTCGCCGCCCTCGCCGGATCCGGGTTCAATGTCGCGTCCACGATGTTCCTGCGCGATCACCATCGGTACACGCCAGCGGATCTCGCACGTGCCGAGCGCGAGATGCGCGACGCCAACGCCGTCTGTATCGTGACCACCGAGAAGGACATGGTGCGGCTGCTTCCCCTCCGTCCGCTGCCATTTCCTCTGGCATGGCGCCGGCTGACCACGCGCGTGGAGCCGGCTGAAACGTTCGATGCCTGGCTCGACGCCCGTCTGGCCCGCGGCACGGCGCGCCAGGAGCCTGCCGCGTGAGAGACCGCATCGAGTACTGGGCCGTGATCGCGGCCCGGGCGGTCGTGTCGCTGCTGCCAATCTCGTTCGTGCGGTTCCTCGGCACACTGCTTGGCCTCACGTTCTACGCGGTCGACGCGGTGCATCGCCGGATCGCCGATACGAACCTGGTAACGGCGTTCCCGGCGCGCTCGCGAGCGGAACGGCGGGCCATCGTGCGCCAGATGTTCGTGCACTTCGGACGCCTGCTGCTGGAGCTGCTGAAGTTCAGTACGCTGTCGCCGGACCAGATGCGGCGTGTCGTCGAGTTCGAGGGTGAGGATCGCTTGCGGGCCGCGTACGCACAGGGCAAGGGCGTTCTGTTCTTCACGGGCCACTTCGGGTACTGGGAGCTGCAGGCGATCGTGCAGGGCCTGAAAGGCGAGCCGACCGCGGTGCTCGCGCGAGCGCTCGACAATCCGCGCCTGCACGCCTTGCTGGAACAGGTGCGCACGTCCACGGGCAACACCGTGATTTATCGCCAGGGCGCCGTGCGGCGGGTGCTCAAGGTGCTGCACGCGCGCCAGGCGGTGGCCATGCTGATCGATCAGCACATGCACAGTCCCGACGCGATCTACGTGGACTTCTTCGAGCGTCCGGCCGCAACGACGTCGATGCTGGCGGCGCTGGCCATGCGAACAGGCGCGCCGGTCGTGCCGGTCTTCGCGCTGCCGCTCCCACACGGCCGCTACCGGATGATCTACGAGCCGGCCGTGGTGCCTCCGGCTCCCGACTCGCCGGACGCCGTTCGTGAATTCACGCAGCGATGTACGGATGTCCTCGAGATGTACGTCAGGCGCTATCCGTCACTGTGGCTCTGGATGCATCGCAGATGGCGTGACGCGCCGCTTCCGCCAGCCCCCGGCATGTTTCCGCCGGCGCGCGCCGACGAGGAGGCGTGATGGGCGAGCAGGACCCCACGCGTCTGCTCGTGCTCGCGCCGAACTGGCTTGGCGACGTCGTCATGGCCCTGCCCGCACTGGCAGATCTTCGCAAGAGGTTCGCTGACGCGACGCTGGTGGTCGCAGCGCGCCGCGGACTCGGACCCATTTTCGAGTGCGTTCCAGGCGTCGATCAGATCGTGTTGCTCGACGGGCGGCACGACGTGGACACGCTGCGCCAAGCCGGTGCCGATGCGGTGCTCCTGCTGCCGAACTCGTTCCGCTCCGCCTGGCTGACGTGGCGAGCGGGTGTGCCGGTACGCTGGGGCTATCGCACGCAGATGCGCGACCTGCTGCTGACGCGAACATTCGTCCCGCCCCGCGTGCGCCGCCGGCATCATGCGACGTACTATCAGCACCTGACCACCTCACTTGGATGCGAAGCCGGCCCACTTCGTGTGCGTCTTCAACACGCCGGGGCGGCTGAGACAGCCGGAGCCCGTGTGCTCGAAGCGGCCGGCTGGAAAGGCGAGCGCCTCGTCGGGATCGCGCCCGGAGCCGCCAACGGTACTGCTAAACAATGGCATCCCGATCGGATGGCGCAGGTGGCTGCGCAGTTGGTCACAGACCACGGCGTGAGCGTCGCGATCCTCGGCTCCAGCGGTGACAAACCGGCGGCTCGGGAAGTGGTCGAGCGGGTCGAGGCCTCGCGCCCGCCCTCGGGACGCGTGCACAACCTGGCCGGCCGCACGTCCCTGATCGAGTTGATCGGCGTCACGACGCGCTGCGCCGCATTCCTGTCGAACGACTCGGGTGCCATGCACCTCGCGTCCGCGCTCGACGTGCCTGTCGTCGCGGTGTTCGGACCAACGCGTGAATGGGCGACCTCGCCGCTGCCAGGGCCGTCCGGACGTGAAGCGACCGTTCTCACGCAGGACGTGTTTTGCCGTCCGTGCATGCTGCGGACGTGTCCGATCGACCACCGCTGCATGACCCGCATCGAGGTGCAGCGCGTGCTGAACGCGGTCGTCGCACAACTCGCCGCGGGAGCCGCCTCATGAAACGTGCGGTGTTCCTCGATCGCGACGGCACGATCATCGAGGATGACGGCTATATCAGCGATGTCGCCCGCATCCACCTTTTTCCGTGGTCTGCGGAGGCAATCACGAGACTTCGCGAGGCAGGCTTTCTGATCGTCGTCGTGACGAACCAGGCGGGTGTGGCACGCGGGTACTTCGAGGACGCGTTCGTCGCGGTGGCGCATCGCCACCTCGACACGCTCCTGACGGCGCAGGGTGCGTCCATCGACGCGTATTATTACTGTCCGCACCACCCGGATGGCGTTGTCGCCGCATACACGCGCGCCTGCGACTGCCGGAAGCCGGCACCAGGCATGATCGCGAGAGCCGCTCTGGATCTCGACATTGACGTAGGTGGATCGTTCGTCGTCGGTGACAAGTGGCTCGACATCGAACTGGCGCAGCGAGCGGGTGCGACGGGAGTGCTGGTGCGCACGGGGTACGGCCAGTCGGCGGAAGCCGAGCGGCCTGCCCATATTGATCCCGTGGCCGTGGTGGACACGCTGCTCGACGCAGCGTCCTGGATTCTCGAGCGATCGCCGCGCGAGTCGTCGAAGAGCTGATATGGCGAGGTCTCCTTCAGTCCCGCGCCCGACCGCCGAGCGCCTGCTGGCGCTGACGTCGCGCTTTGCCAAAGCGCGCGTGGCAGTCATTGGCGATCTGCTGGCTGACGAATTCATCTACGGCCGCGTCGAGCGCGTGTCGCGGGAAGCCCCGGTGCTCATCCTGCGCTACGACACGACGATCGTGGTGCCTGGCGGCGCCGGGAATGCGGCGAACAATGCGGCGGCGCTCGGGGGACGCGTGCGTGTTGCCGGCCTCGCGGGCCGCGACGAACCGGGCACCCGGATGCTCGCGGCGCTCCACGATCGCGTGCGCACGTCGGCGGTCTTACGTCCCGCAGCATTTGGCACGCCCGTGAAAACGCGAATCCTGGCTGGCGGCGTGCATTCGGCCAAACAGCAGGTCGTCCGGATCGATCGGATCACCAATGGACGCATCGCGGGACGGCTGCGCGCCGAGTTCGAAGCGAAGGCGCTCGGCGCGACGGCTGGCGCCGACGCGGTGCTCGTTTCGGACTACGGGTTCGGTCTGGTCACCCCCGCCTTCGTCGATCGGCTGCGACGGCGATTGTGGCGAAGCGGCCGTCCTCGGGTGCCCATCCTCGTCGACTCGCGGTACGCAATTCATTCGTTTCACGGCGTCAGCGCGTGCACGCCGAACGAGTCGGAGGCCGAAGAGGTACTCGGCATTCGGATCGGCGACGATCTCGAGGTTCTGGAGAGCGCAGGGCGCGCGATGCTGCGGAAGACGAAGATGGAGGCGCTGCTCATCACCCGCGGCGGCCGCGGCATGGCGCTCTTCGAGCCTGGTCAGCCGACGCGGCACATTCCAATCGTCGGTTCCGACGAAGTCGCCGATGTGACAGGTGCTGGCGACACGGTCATTGCGACGGTGACGCTGGCGCTAGCTTCGGGAGCGAGCTACCTCGAGGCCGCACATCTGGCCAACATCACCGGCGGCCTGGTCGTCATGAAACGCGGCACGGCGACCGTGTCGGGTGATGAACTCCGCGCCGCCATTCGTGCGCACGCGTAGGCGGATTCCACGGTTGAAGGTCGGTTGATGGCTCGCGTCCTCTCAGAATCGGAACTGATCGAAGCGATTCGCGCCGATCGCGCGGCCGGTAAGACCGTCGCACTGGCCAACGGCTGCTTCGATCTGCTGCACGTCGGCCACCTGCGCTACCTGCAGGGGGCGGCCGAAGAGGCCGATCGGCTCGTGGTGGCAGTCAACGACGATGACTCGGTCCGCGGGTTGAAGGGTCAAGACCGTCCCGTGATGCCAGGCACCGACCGCGCGGAGCTCGTGGCGGCCCTCCGAGGCGTGGACTACGTGGTGCTGTTCTCGGGACCGACCGTCGGACCGCTGATCGAGGCGCTTCGTCCCGACGTGCACTGCAAAGGCACCGACTACACCGCCGAGTCCGTCCCCGAGCGCGACATTGTCAGGGCGTACGGTGGCCGGATCGCGATCGTTGGGGATCCGAAGGATCACTCCACCAGAGAGCTGCTTCGGCGACTGCAGGATCGTGAGTAACGTCGTGTTCGTTTTTCCATTCGTATCGGGCGCAGACTCGTATCCGCGTTCGAACGCCGCACCGAATGCGAACAGGAATCCGAATACGGACCGGAATCCGAATCCGAAGAACGACTTCCCGTCGTCCTACTCATGCGCATCCTGATCGTGCGTCTCGGTGCGCTCGGCGACATCGTCCACGCGCTGCCGGCGCTGGCTGCTCTGCGGCGCACGTTTCCGGACGCACGGATTGATTGGCTGGTGGACGCGCGGCATCGCGCGGTCCTCGATCTCGTGTCCGGCCTCACCAGCGTCGTAGTGGTCGAGACGATGCGGCGGTGGAGCCGGTTGCCGTCAGCGGTGCGGGGGCTGCGGGCCGCGCGCTATGAGATCGCCATCGATCTTCAGGGACTGTTGAAGTCTGCGGTGCTCG
>JBKPMA010000412.1:0-5679 GCA_046731935.1 Acidobacteriota bacterium | reverse complement strand
GTCGAAGGTGTACCTCTGCAAGAAGCTGGACGCGAGCGTCCTCGACGCGCATCGAAGCGCCCGCACGGTGGTCCAGGTGTAGATCGGAAGGATCGGAAGTTCGTAGTCCGTAGTTCGTAGTTCGTAGTTCGTAGCCCGAAGCCCGTAGTCCAAAGCCTGAAGCCCGAAGCCTGAAGCCTGAATCTGTGAAACCCGTCCGGTTACACAAAACCATCCCCGTCAAGATCGGCCGCGTCCAGGTCGGCGGCGGAGCTCCGGTCGTCGTGCAGTCGATGACGATGACCGACACGGCCGATGCGCGCGCGACGGCGCAGCAGGTCATCGAGCTCGCCGAAGCCGGCTCCGAGTTGGTGCGCGTGACGGTCAATGTGCCCGAGGCGGCGGCCGCCGTGCCCGAGATCCGGCAGCGGATGCGCGACGCTGGCTGTGAGGCACCGCTCATCGGCGACTTCCACTACAACGGGCACCTCCTGCTCACGCGGTATCCGGAGTGCGCCAGGGCCCTCGACAAATACCGCATCAATCCTGGCAACGTCGGCACCGGCAAGCGGCGCGACGAACAGTTCACGACGATTTGCAAGGTCGCGGTCGATCACGGTAAGCCGGTCCGCATCGGCGTCAACGGCGGCTCGCTCAATCAAGAGCTCGTGATGGCGCAGATGCAGGAGAACACCGACCGCGCCCTCAACAAGAGCTCCGAACAGATCGTCAACGAGTGCATGGTGCTGTCGGCCCTGCAATCGACCGAGCTGGCACTCGAAGCGGGCCTGCGGCGCGATCAGATCCTGATCTCGTGCAAGGTGTCGCGTCCGCCCGATCTGATCCGCGTGTACCGCGACCTGGCGGCCAAGACCTCACAGCCGCTGCACCTCGGATTGACCGAAGCCGGCATGGGGATGAAGGGCCTCGTCTGGTCCGCGACCTCGATCGGGGTGCTGCTGAACGAAGGGATTGGCGACACCATCCGCGTGTCGTTGACGCCGCGCCCCGGGGGAGACCGGCGTGAAGAGGTATATGCCGCCTGCGAGATTCTGCAGGCGCTCGGCCTGCGTTCCTTTGCGCCAAGCGTGACGGCGTGCCCGGGATGTGGACGGACGACGAGCACGACGTTCCAGGAGCTCGCCGAACGCGTTCAGGGCTACATCCGCGAGCAGATGCCGGAATGGAAGACGCGTTACGAGGGCGTCGAAGAGCTCACGCTCGCGGTCATGGGCTGCGTCGTCAACGGGCCCGGTGAGTCAAAGGCCGCCAATATCGGCATCAGTCTGCCGGGCACCGGCGAAGCACCGAACTGCCCAGTGTTCATCGACGGTCAGCACGCGACCACGCTCCGCGGCACATACGCGGAGCTCGCCGCCGCTTTCCAGGAGATCGTCGACAAGTACGTCGAAGACCACTACGCCAAGAAAACGCAGCTGACGTCATAAGGCGTTGGGCTTTCGGCGCAAGGCTTTAGACGCTCACGCCCTCGGACGCTGGGGCCCTCCTATCCCTTTGCCCCTCGCCCTCAGGCCCTCGAGCCCTGGCTTGCGTCGCCCCCTGCCCTTCTTCCTTCTCCACGGTCCTCTCCTGGTACGGTCCCGTAATCAGCCGCACACTTCGCTGATACGTGAAGTACGACGACGCCCATTGGACGAAGACGAGGACGCGATTGCGGAAACCCACGAGCTTCATGATGTGGACGAACAGCCAGAAGAGCCATCCGAGATAGCCCGAGAGATGCATGCGCCCAAGGTCGGCAATCGCGGTGGCGCGGCCGATCGTGGCGAGGTTGCCCCAGTCGAAATACTCGAACGCACGCAACGGCTGCTTGTCGATGGCGCGCACGATGTTCTTCGCAGCCTGCACGGCTTGCTGCTGCGCGGCCGGTGCCACACCGGGCAGCGGCTTTCCGTCGGCGCCATTGAGCGTGGCGAGGTCGCCGATGACGTACACCTCGGGATGTTCCTTGAGGTTCAGCTCGGGCTGCACGTACACGCGCCCCGCGCGATCGAGGGGCACACCAAGGCTCTGACCGAGCGGCGATGCCGCGACGCCGGCGGCCCATAACACCGTCCCCGCGTCGACGCGCGTCGCACCGAACGACACGCCACGTGCGTCAATCTCAGTCACGCGCGTGTTCTCGAGCACTTCGATCCCGAGCGCCCGCAGCGACTCACGGGCTTTGTCCCGGAGGTCCGCTGGAAACGTGGCCAGGATCGTCGGACCCGCTTCGACGAGGAGCACGCGCGCACGAGGTGTCGAGATTGTGCGGAACTCGTCCGCCAGCGTCTGGCGCGCGATCTCGGCTATCGCTCCAGCCATTTCAACGCCGGTCGGCCCACCGCCGACAATGACGAACGTCAACAGCCGCGTCCGTTCGTCCGGGTCAATATCCCGTTCGGCGATTTCGTAGGCCAGCAGCATCCGCCGCCGGATCTCGAGCGCATCGTCCAGCGACTTGAGACCTGGCGCGAACTGCGCCCATTCCGGGTGACCGAAGTACGCGTGGGTCGCGCCCGTGGCGACGATCAGGAAGTCGTAGTCGAGATGGCCTTCGTCGAGGTAAACGCGCCTCGCGTTGACGTCGATGCGCTGCGCCTCCGCCAGGAGGACGCGCGTGTTCTGTTGATGACGCAGGACCCAACGGATGGGTGACGCAATATCACCCGGTGACAGGCCGGCTGTCGCAACCTGATACAGCAGCGGCTGGAAGAGATGGTGATTCCTGCGATCGATGAGCGTGATGCGTACTGGTGCTCGCTTGAGTGCCTGGGCGGCAGCAAGGCCTCCGAAGCCGCCCCCGATAATGACGACATGTGGAGTCTGCATGATGTGGCGGTGGGTGGCAGCCCGGACTCTTTACTTGAGCCGCAGACCCGCCACTACTTGGACGCCGGCCGGGACCCGTAGTGTACACTCGCGCCATGGCGCCGCTTGTTTCGCAGCCCGTGGAGTCGTCCGTCGAGACGGCCTGCCCGCTCGACTGCCCCGACTCCTGCACATTGACTGCCACCGTCCGCGACGGACGCCTCGTGACGCTCGACGGAGGCCATGCCAATCCGGTGACGCAGGGGTACATCTGTGCCAAAGTCCGGCGCTTTCCGGAACGCGTGTACGGCGACGCGCGTCTGGTGCAGCCGCTGCTCCGGAAGGGACCGAAGGGATCCGCCCGGTTCGAGCCGATCCAATGGGACGAAGCGCTGGATCGGATTGCGGAGAGCTTCGACCGCGTGCGGCGCGAGTTCGGCGGCGAGGCGATCCTGCCTTTCTGCTACGGCGGATCGAATGGTCTGTTGACGCAGGACACGCTCGACGCCACGTTGTTCTGGCGCCTTGGGGCGTCGCGTCTGGCGCGCACGGTGTGCGCCGCGCCAACGGGCGCCGCCAATCTCGCGCTCTACGGCAAGATGCCGTCGGTCACCTATCAGGACTACGTCCACGCGCAGCTGCTGGTGTTGTGGGGCATGAATCCCGCGGTGTCTGGCATTCATGCAATGCCGTACGTGCGCGAGGCGCAGAAGCGCGGCGGCAAGCTCGTACTCGTGGATCCGCGCGCGACAGCACTGGCACGGCAGGCGGATCTGCATCTTCCCGTCCGGCCCGGCACCGACGTGGTCGTCGCTCTCGCGGTGCACCGCTATCTGTTCGAACACGGGAAGGCGGATGAGCAGTTTCTCGCCGCGCACACGACCGGCGCGGATTGCCTGCGCGCGCGAGCCGCGGAATGGGACATCGCGCGAGCGGCCGATGTCGCTGGACTCGATCCGCGCGCCCTCGAGCAGTTCGCGCGATGGTACGCGGATCTATCGCCCGCGTTGATTCGATGCGGATGGGGCCTGGAGCGGAACAGGAACGGCGGCAACGCGGTGGCCGCGGTGCTGGCGCTGCCTGCGGTGGGCGGCAAGTTCGGCGTGCGTGGCGGCGGCTACGCCATGACCAACTCGAAGTCGTGGAACATCAACCGCGCCTGGGTACCCGGGCACGAGCCGTCCACGCGCGTCATCAACATGAATCTGCTCGGGCGCGTCCTGACCGAGCCGCTCGATCCGCCGGTGAAAGCGCTGTTCGTCTACAACGCGAATCCTGCCGTGACGATTCCCGATCAGCAGCGTGTGTTGAAGGGGCTGGAGCGCGAGGATCTCTTCACCGTCGTGTTCGAGCAGGTGATGACTGATACCGCCGCGTACGCGGACATCGTCCTGCCGGCGACCACGTTCCTGGAGAATTACGACATCGCGCGCGCGTACGGACCGCTGGCGATCCAGCTCGGACGTCCGGTGATCGATCCCGCCGGCGAGGCGCGCTCGAACAACGACGTCTTCGGGGCGCTGGCCGCGCGCATGGGCCTGCTGAACGACGGCGAGCCTGCAAGTGAGCTCGACATGCTCCTCAAGGCGATGGATGGGCTTCCACCCCACATTGGCAGTGCGTTGCGCGAGGGGCGGGTCGTGGAGGCGCCGTGGAACGGCGCGCCAGTGCAATTCGTGGATGTCCTGCCGTGGACGAACGATCAGAAGGTGCACCTGTTCCCCGAGGAGCTGGATCGCGAGGCGCCGACGGGTCTGTACACCTATCAACCGGACCCGGCGACGGCGGCATATCCACTCGCCCTGATCTCGCCGTCGAGCGATCGCACGATCAGTTCGACGCTCGGCGAGTTGAAGCGTCCGGCCACCGGGCTCGACATGCATCCCATCGATGCCGCGGCGCGCGGGCTGCAGGACGCGGATCAGATCCGTGTGTTCAACACCCTCGGCGAGGTCCGGTGTGCGCTGCGCGTCGTGCCGACCGTACGGCCCGGAACCGTGTCATTGCCCAAAGGCTTATGGCGCAAGAGCACGGCGAACGGGTACACGGCGACGGCGCTGGCGCCGGACACGCTGACGGATGTGGCAGGGGGTGCGTGCTTCAACGACGCACGGGTAGAGGTTGCGCTCGTCAGCCGCGCGAGCGCCTGATCGCGGGTGCATCACTCACCATCGCCGGCGCGTGCGAGCCGGCCGCGCGACGGTGAGTGCGCGGTTATAGAGCGTACGGCCGGCGGTGCCGGCCGTGGCTGGTTACTGCTGCAGTGGCGTCTCGGTGGTTGCCGGCGCTTCCTGTTCGGGAAGCCGGCCACGGCCGCCTCGGCTGACCTGACCGCCCTTGCGGCCTGCGGTGCGAGCCTCGTCGGGCGTCCATTCGTGGGCCGTCCCCTTGGCGTGCGCTGCGCGCCCGCCCTTGCTGGCGATTTCCTTCTGACGTTCAGGACTCATTGACGCGAAGCCGCGCCGCTCTTTGCGTTCGGGTGAAGTCACGTCGCCTCCCTCTCAGTGCCGTTCGACTTTTCTGTTTTTCCAACGACGGCGGAGGTGGCTACAAAGCACGTGCCACGTTACAGAACCGTCACAATGCAAATCCCGGCCATTTTTTGGCACCGTGACGGAGCCTGGGAGGAAGAGCGTACAAACACACGGCAGAGGTTGCAGTCCTTTCAGACACTCGAGCTGGGGAAAGCGAACGAAAGAAAGGCTAGCGGCGGGGGGCGGAGACCGACTGCGCCTGTGGGTGGCGCACTGGCTTGAACCAGTCGCACCCCTCGCAGTTCCGGACGTCGAAGTGATACCCGACGACTGGAAACATCATAGGGTGTTCGCAATACAGGAGGCCGCCGTCTTCGACGGTCTGGTAGCTGACTTCAGGCAGGACGTGGGGCGT
>JBKPMA010000411.1:0-9991 GCA_046731935.1 Acidobacteriota bacterium | reverse complement strand
GGTGCGCGGTGCCATTGGAGGCGTCGTACGAGAGCAGCCGGCGGAATGCCTCGGCGGCGGGCGCATACGAGTCCTGGTCGTACAGGATCGTACCGAGCGACCACCAGCCTTCCTGCCATGAGGGGCGTTTTGTCAGTGCCTTGCGGTAGAGGGCTGCGGCGTCGTCCAGCCGGCCGGCGTCACGCGCGGCGTCTGCCTGCGTGGACAAGGCGGTGAAGCTCAGCGGCGCAGCTGGATGCTCGTGCACGTCCGCCTGCACACCCAGAAGCAGGACAAGGACTGCCGCCAGCGCCTCATTAGCCACGTTCAGATCCTACGACTGCGGTCGTGACTCATTCAATGCGGCGATGCGGTGGTCTATATTCTCGAGGCGGTGGTCCTATCGTCTCGTAGCGGGACGGGGAAAGAACTCTCTCACCTGAGAACACGGATCTCGGCCACTGACCAATTGTGGCGGACGTTGGGCGCCGGCTCCTGCCGCACGATGACGTACTTCGCTCGTACAGGCTGGAATGAAATCGTTATTTCAGGACTGCGTTCGTCCAGAACAATTGCTCTATACAGGGTCCCAGCGGTCAGTCCCTGCCATTGTGTCTGCCACGTGACTCCGTCGCTCGACGTGTCGATCGTCAGACGCCTGGGGTAGTCGCCAGCCACAGCACGCATCGAGAGACGCAGGCCACTCACGTCCTGCGTCTCGGCGAGCGTCAGCTGCAGTATGTGCGACACGCGTTGTGACTCACGGCTCGACCACCGCGTGTCCTCGCTGCCGTCTGTCGCGCATTTCGGACACACGCCCCCATGCTCGTCATCGGTAGAGGAGACAGGCAACGTGCTGGATGCGGTCTTCAGTGTGGAAGGATGCTTCCGCACCAGATACAAGGCACGATGCTCGGACGAGCCACACCGTGTCGCTCCGGCCCGCAGCGCCATGCGTTCGTACGCATTGGCGTCCGTGACGCTGCCATCGATGATGATGCACAGCGAACCGAATTCGGCGAGCGAGGGCAGGATCGATTCGTCGTACTCGCTCACCGCGCGAGATAGAACGTTATAGGGTGTGGGCGAGTAGCCGGAATAGCCATTGACCACCGCCCGGCCGTGAAAAATGCTGCGATACATGGCGGAGGCGTCGGTCACAACCGTGCCCATCGGCAACTCGAGCACCGCGCTGCTCCGGCATGCCGCCGGCAGCTCGATACGCGCGGGAGCGGCCTCCATCGCAAGCGGCCGCGGCCAGCAGTCGCAGACGATGACGGCGACAATCGTCGCGACGACAACGCGTCGGCGTGATCCTGAGAGGTCGCGAGACATCCGACCGAGCGCGAGTGCGGCAGCCATCGCCAGGCACAGGGAGACGAGTGTCGCGAACCGCGTGGGCACCCGGAGCGCCTCGCCGCCCGGCAATTTCATCAGCCAGAAGTACGGTGGCTTTTCGATGAGCCATTGCCCGAAGACGCGGCCGACCGGACCGAGACAGAGCGCAACACTGACGACGGTGCCGAGCAGGTAAAACCCGGCATCCGATCGTCTCTGCCACAGCCCGCGGATGGTGTTCGTCGTGAGCGCTGCGACAACGAAGCAAACCACGCCGAGCGTGAACGGCTTCCTGCCCCGCCGATCGCTGAACGTCATCGAAAGAAAGTGAAGCGACCATCCTCCTGCGAACGCTGCGTACAAACCCAGGGCGATACAGATGCATCCGACGACGACCAACGCCCCGCGCCAGCTCGGGGTACGGAAGCTGGCGATCGACTTCGACCGGTTCCTGTAAGTGAGGACCACGCCTGCAGCCAAGATCAGCGGCCCGACAAGACCGGGGTAAAGGGCCTGCTCGGGCCTGCGCTCGAGATGCAGAGGCCACAGCAACAACAGATCTGGCGCCGTGAGGAATGAGGCGACGTCTGCGCCGAAGGACGCAATCTCGCCGAACCCGCGACTCAGCTGGAACTGCGCATGGATCGTCTGATACGCCGTCAGTATTGGTGCGAGGGGCAGTGCGCAGCACAACCACGCCGACGCCAATCTCCAAGCTTTCGGCGGCCGATACCAGGCGATCCAGACGAGTATCAGCAGACTGAAGTACACGAGGTAATAGCCATTCGACAGCGCCTGAAGCAACCACGTAATGCCGAAGAGGATCGACCAGCCAATCTTCGCGCGTTCAGTTGTGGCAGCGAGAAATCTGTGCAGCGCGAACAGCGCGGCCGGCATCCAGAACGACAGCAGTACCTGCAGATGTGAGATCTGGTCCAGACGGTAGGGTGCGAATCCAAAGAGCAGACCGCCGACGAATGACACATCGTGGCGCGCGGTCAATTGATACGCGAGCAGGTACGCCGCGGTGGCGGCGAGCGGCCACGAGACTAGTAAGACGAGATTGTAGGAAGCCTGAGGTCCAAATCCGAGCCACGCGAGAGGTCCGAAGAGCGGCATCGCGCCCAGCAGATGTTCCGAATACGCCATGACGCCAGAAAGCGGCCAGAAGGCGGGCGCGTTCCACCACGCGGCGGTGAGCGGCGTTGTCTTCAGGTTCCAATCGGCGATCCAGGTGTTCAACAGCGAATCGCCGAGATCGTGCGGCACGCCGTTTCGGAACTGCAGCACGATCGGCCAGAAGTAGGCCGCCGTCAGCAGGCAGTATGCGGCGAGCGCGAACCACAGGGGATGCCCCGCAGCGAACCGTCGTATTGCTACCAGTGACGGCCGATCGTTCATGGCCGACGGTCGAGCGCCTCGATGGTAGCCGTCGAAGGGCTGCGGCTGGTCGCAAGCCGCCTGGCCACATCCTCAGCCCCGCGGAGCACGCGCAGCACGTTTTCCGACGCGAGCTTCTGGAGGTCACCGTCGGACCACCCGCGTCTCATGAGCTCGGCAAACAGATCGGGAAACCGGCTGACGTCCGCGAGGCCCGAAGGCTCGTCGGTGCTGCCATAGAAGTCGCTGCCGATGCCGACATGATCTTTGCCGGCCACACGGGCGACGTGCTCGACGTGATCGGCGACCTGCGCGAGTGTGGCGATCGGCGCAGGGCCGTGGGCCGCGGCGTATTCCTTCTCCATCCGCTCCATCTCGGCGTTCGACTTCGCGTTGAAGATCGACGTCTCCATGCCCTTGCCCCACGCGGCCGTTTCGGCAGAGACAAAAACGGGAATGAAGGTGACCATCACGACGCCACCGTTCCTGCCGATTCGCGCGAGCACATCGTCGGGGACGTTGCGTGGATGATCGACCAGCGCGCGGGCGCTCGAGTGCGAAAAGATGACCGGCGCCTCCGAGATGTCGAGGACCTGGCGCATCACGTCCGGCGACACGTGCGAGATGTCGACCAGCATTCCCAGCCGGTTCATCTCACGCACCACTTCACGCCCGAACGCCGTCAGTCCGGCGTGCGCCGGGGTGTCGGTCGCGGAATCGGCCCAATCGTTGTTCTTGCCGTGCGTGAGCGTCATGTAGCGGACGCCGAGCGCGTAGAACGCGCGCAGGGCGCCGAGGCTGTTCTCCAGCGCCTGACCGTTCTCCATGCCGAGGAAGGAGGCGATCTTTCCCTCTCGGCGCGCCCGCTCGAAGTCGGCGGTGCTCGTGGCCAGCAGGAAGGTATCTGGATACGCGTCGATCATCCGGCGCGCGAGCTCGATCTGTTCGAGCTGAGTCCGCGCCGGGTTCGACAGTCCGGACGGGATGAAGACGCTCCAGAACTGGCCGGCGACGCGGCCCTCCCGCAGCCTCGGGATATCGGTATCGACCGTTGCGCCGCGCGTGCGCAGATCCACGCGCGACAGATCGCCGCCGACAGTTTCGCGCAGTGTCCAGGGGAGATCGTTGTGGCCATCCACGAGCCCGACCCTGTCAAGGAGCGCGCGCGCCCGCGCCAACGCGGAATCGTCGGCGATGACCGGCGCCATCACACTCGAGATGGCGATGCTCACACCGACGGCCAGGAGGAGCGCTTTCATCGCTTCACCGCACAATCTCGCACCAGTTCCACGCGTCGATTGCGAGCCCGTCCTGCGATGGTGTCGTTTGTCTCCACGGGACGCGTCTCGCCGAAGCCCGCGGACGTCAGGCGGCCTGGATCGACGGCAAAATCACGCACCAGGGTCGTCCGCACCGCGTCGGCGCGCCGCGTCGAGAGGTCCTGATTATAGGTTTCGGAACCGCTGTTGTCGGTGTGCCCCTCGATGCTGACGCGCCACGACGGCCGCCGCTTGAGCAGCTCTGCGATGGTTGTGAGCGCGCGGCTCGACTGCGGCTTGAGTGTCGCGCGATCGAAGTCGAAGTAAATGCCCGGAACTTCGGCACGGCACTCGGTCGTCAGCTCGGTTTCGATCGTCCGATCGTCTGCCGCTGGAAAATCAATCTTGACGATTTCACGGGTGAACTCCGGTGTGAATCCTGCGCCCGCACCGACCGCGCCGTACGAGAACCGAAGCGTCAGCGGGTGCTTCGGGTCGTCGTAAATGAGCTGTTCCCACGGGCGCACCTTGTCCGTGTACTTGAGCAGGCCCGTGACGGCCATGGCTTGTAGTGTCGTGCGGCGCCCGTTGATAAGGACCGAAAATGGCACTGTCGTAGTCCCGACGCGCGTCAGCGTTCCGACGCTGGTCGCCTGCTTGAGAAAGTTCATGACCGAGTACTCCGCGCGTCCGTTCGTCCGCAGATCTCGCGTCACGGCCACCGATGGACCCAAGGATGTGGAGCCGGGGATCTCGTTCGGGTCGTCCGTGTGAAAGCCGAGCACCTGCAGTCGCGAGGTCGCGAGATCGGCCGGCAGCACGCGCCGGCGAATGGTGAGCTGTAGCGGCTTGTGATTCTCATCAAAGGCGTCGATCACCGTTGTTTCATCGATGCCCCTGTCGGTGACCGCCGTCACGCTCACGACCAGGTCATAGTCTCCTGTGGCGATATTGCGGCGGACGGTCGGCGACCGTTCCCCAGCCGGCTCCGCGTTGTGCGCGGCGAGCACGAAGGTCAGTCCAGGAATCAGCGGGATCTCTGGCGGTGCCACCTGACCGATTGCGACGTCGCCGTGCACCAGGAGGGCGAACGCGCACGGTACGCCGAGCCACCATGTCCGTGTCATTCCGGTGAGCATACTGCCGTTTGCGGAGCCAGCCGTCGTCGTGACAGAGTGGCCCGGAGGACGTTGGCATTTGGGAGGTCAGGCAATGGACCGTCGCCAGTTCATCGAAGTCTCGGGTTTGAGCGCGTTTCCACCCTATCTCACAGACGAAACGACATCACAGCAGGCCTCCGCTGCGCAGCCACCCGCGGCGCCCCTCATCATCGGTCCTGACGAGGCTCAGGTATTTGCGATGTCCGCCGGCGGTGAGGCGCGGTTGCTGGCCACCGGCGAGAACACCGGCGGAACTCTATGGGTCGGGCGCTTCCGCGAAGATCCCGGCTTCATGACGTCGGTGCACTTCCATCCGCGGACGGATGAACAGTTCTACGTGCTCGAGGGCATCCTCTCGCTGTACATCGAAGAGCGCTGGCGGGAGCTGGGACCGGGCATGCTGGCGGTCGTGCCTCATGGCGTTCGGCACGCACAAGGCAATCGTAGCGACAAGCCGGTACATTTCGTCGGATCGGGATCGCCGGCCGGTTTCGAGAAGCTGTTTCCGGCGGTCGAGGCGCTGATGAAGCGCGGGGTCACGCCGGGTAGTCCCGAATTCGCGAAGGAGTTCGCGGAGATTTCGAAGCGGTGCGACATGGAGCACGTGGGCCCCGCCCCGCGCTAACTCGAACCATGCCGCGCGCGGCGGATGAACGGGCCGCATCGTGCTGATGTTGTGATGATGTCTGGGCGAGCGCGAGGGGTGGTGGCGTGGCGCGACTGGTCTCGGTGAACGTTGGACTTCCCCAGGAGATCCAGTGGAACGGTCGAACCGTGTACACCGGAATCTGGAAGCGCCCCGTGTCTGGCCGCCGTCGCGTCGGCCGGTTGAATCTCGAAGGAGACGGCCAAGGCGATCGGGCGGGGCATGGCGGCGAGCAGCGCGCGGTCTTCGTGTATCAGCTCGAATCGTACCGCCATTGGCAGGAGCAGCTGAAACGCGACGACTTCGTCCACGGACAGTTCGGCGAGAACTTCACCGTAGAAGGACTGCCAGACGAGACCGTCTGTATCGGGGACCGCTACCAGATTGGCAGTGGGCTCTTCGAGATCACCCAGCCTCGCGTGACCTGCTATCGCGTCGGCATCCGGATGAACGAGCCCCGCATGCCGGCATTGCTGACGGCGAGCGGGCGGCCCGGATTCTACTTTCGCGTGCTTCAGGATGGCGACGTTGGCGCCGGCGACGAGATCGTCAAGGTGGGAGAGGCCAAGGAGCGGATGACCGTCGCAGAGATCAACGCTCTGCTGTATTCGCCCGATCACGCGCGCGATCGCCTGCAGCGTGCGCTGCGCATCGACGCGCTGTCGCCTGGGTGGCGCTCGTCGTTCGAGGCGATGCTCCAGAGCCCGACGGCCACAGTGGGCAGCGGCAACGCCGGACTCTTGCCCGAGGCGGCATCACATCCTGTCGCAGCCGGATTCCGGCCGATGACGATCTCCTCAATCATTTGGGAGAGCGAGGACGTGCTCTCGCTGACACTGCAGCGCCCCGACGGCGAGCCGCTGGAGGCAGCGCTGCCAGGGCAGTATGTCGTCCTTCGTGTTCAACCGCCTGCCGCAGGCGGTCCGCCGTTCTTTCGCAGCTATTCGCTTTCTGGTCCGCCCTCGACCGAGCGCTATCGAATCAGCGTGAAGATTGAGCCCAATGGGGCGGCAGGAACCCGCCTGCGGCAATTCCGGGTGGGTGAGGGACTCGACGTCAGTCTGCCGCGCGGAAGCTTCATTCTCCAGGATCACGAGCGTCCGGTGGTGTTCATCAGCGCTGGCATCGGTGCGACGCCAGTGCTGGCGATGCTCCACGCGCTGGCGCAGTCGGGCTCGACCCGCCAGGTCCTGTGGCTCTACCAGGCTCGCGATCGGCAGCATCATCCCTTCGCCGCGGAAGTCCGCACGTTGCTGCTCGCACTCGAGCACGGCCGCGCGCATGTGTGCTACAGCACGCCTGGCGAGCACGACCGCATCGCTGAGGATTTCGACAGCACAGGTCACCTCTCGCGATCCGTTCTCGAGACGGTCGATCTGCCTCGCGACGCGGACATTTATCTGTGCGGGCCGATTCGCTTTATGGAGGAGATGAAGGAGGCGCTCGGACAGATGGGCGTTGTTCGGCAGCGGATCCACGCCGAGCTCTTCAACGGCAGCGAGCCGGTGATGCCCGGTGTCGTAGGCGTGACGGTGCGGCGACCGCACTCGCCCGACGCCGACGCGAACACCGGCGTGCTCGTGTCGTTCGCGCGAAGCGGCGTCGCCGCACACTGGAACCCGTCGGCCTATCAGGGCCTCCTGGAACTCGCCGAAGCGTGTGACGTGCCGGTCCGATGGTCGTGCCGGACTGGGGTGTGTCACAACTGCGAGAGTGGGCTCGTATCCGGAGGGGTCTCGTACAACCCCGAACCGCTCGACCAACCGGCGCAGGGCAACGTGCTCGTGTGCTGTTCGCAGCCTGTCCGCGACGTGGTGATCGATCTATAGATCGACAGACGCCGCGGATCCGTCGGAGGTCGCGAAGGGTTCGCCGGAATGCCGGGGGGTGGTGACATGGAGCGCACCATCAGCCTCACTTCGCGTCAGCATCGTCGATGAAGATCAGTTCGGAGCTGTTTGGCAGCGGCAGGTGCACTGTCAGTCCTGATTCCAGAAGCTGACGTCCCGTCGCGGTGGTGTCTGGCGAACTGCCGTCCTGGAATCGCAGCCTGTACGTTCCGTCCGGCCGCAGTCCCTTCAGAACGAAGGTGTGTTGCGCTTCGCTCTCCGTCGAGCCGCGGAACGCGTAGATGACGCCCCGGTTTCGGTGCGGATCGACATACTCGATCCCGTCCCAGTGCACGCCATCCGGACGGTCCGAGACGTGATACAGGTCGGCGGCGCGGATGAACGACCGCAGCTCGCTCTTGTACAACTGGAATTCCTGCTTGGCAGCCGCGTGCTGCTCCGGTGTCCACGCAGTCGTATCGAGCATGATGGTGGCCCAACCCATCATGCCGCTGCGCAGCATGTAGCGGAAGTTCTCGAGGCGCGGTGTCGGCCACTTCTCGATGTAGCTCTCGAGCATCGCCGGCGGCAGCACGTGGCTCGTGTCGAAGAACGCGCGGCGGTTCGAGAGCGGATCGTACGTGTCAGTGATCGAAAAGTAGTCCACGTGCGCCGCACTGCCAAAGTCCACCATGCGCCCACCGTCGTTGCACGCCTCCAGCAGGAGATCGGGATGATTCGCGCGCAGCCTCGCGTGAATGTCGTAGTAGGCACGGACCGCGTGATAGCTCACATCGGTGGCATTCGAGCTCTCGACCAGAGACGATCCTTCCTCCTTCCGCATCGTGATGGTTGCCGGATCCGGCCGCGCGTGCGGATGATCCGTCCGCGTGCAGCCCTGAGCCACCAGATAGCCGTCGTGCTCCAGCATGTCGAGGTGGTACTCGGTCACGATGCGCTCGACTTCATCGGCGGCCCACTTCCCGGCCGGCGGATGGCCGATGTCGATGGTCACTCCCTTGTACTCCTCCGGCTTCCAGTCAGGCGGCACGTCAGCGATCAACCAGTCCTGGACTTGTGCATTGTGGGCGTTGAGGGCGCCGGGTCCCGTCGCGACTCCGGCTTGTGTCCAGTCCACCCACAACCCGAACTTCAATCCATGCCGATGGGCATCGTCGGCAATGGGCGCGAGGCCATGCGGAAACTTGTCGGGATTCGGGCGCCAGTCGCCGACACCCCGGAACCAGCCGGCGTCGATGTGGAACATCTCGAGCCCCAGTTCGGCTGAATCGCGGATCATGCGGTGAGCCAGGGCCTCGTCAACGGCCATGCCGCTGCCCCAACTGTTGTTGACCAGCATCGGATAGTCGGGCCTCTTCCAGGTCAGCGGATTGGTCAGCACCTCGCGCTCCCAGCGTCGCAGACCGTTGCCGGCGGCATCGGCACCTCCGCTGAACGCTCCGACAAAGATCACCGGCGTGTCGACGCTCTTGCCAGGTTCGAGGCGCGTGCGCACCGCACCACGGTCCGGATTGAGCCCCGCTGCCCCGTGGAGTGAATCCGTCTCGCGTGACAGGGACAGGCGCGTGCGCCCGCTGAATTCGATCCCGACGTACCATCCGCTGCGGGAGTCGTCTTCACGCTGCACGAGAAACCACGGAATGATCTCGCGCGGTGCGCCTTTCGGTGGGTGCGCGTACGTGCTCGACGTGCCCGTCCACGCGTATCCATCGCGCACGCTGACCTCGTGCGTCCCCTCGTCGGACGGGTTGCCGTCGCCCTTCTCGATGTAGACGTGCCTCAGCGCAGACTGAGGAGCCACGAGCCAATCGAACCGAAAGCTGTCAGGCATCGGGAGCCACAGTTCGACCGTGTCGAGATTGTCGATGCGGACGCGATGCTCGATCGGACCGTAGTCGGCGCGAGCCATCCACTCCCATGACAAGCGAAGGCGCGGAGACTCGCAGGTGTAGACCACGACCACACGGCGCGGCGTGATAGTGGTGGCGTTTTCATCGAGCCGCCAACGTAGCGCCACGCGTTCTCCAGCACGCTCGGCGTAGTCGATCGGCAATTCAGCCGCGCGGTTACTCCACGTCGTCTGGCCGGATGGTTGAAGCGTGCGCAGACGTGGTGCGTTGTCGTCGGCGTCGAGCCGCAGGACGATGTCGGTCGTGCGCAGTTCGCCCGTGATCGCCGCACCAGCGACACCAGCGTTGAACAGGCACAATCCGAACCAGACGAGGCAGCGGCAAATCATCGTTGGACGTCCCGCCCGGATGGTGCATCCGTCGGCTGTCGAACCACCTATCCCTTCAAGAACGCCAGTATGTCTGGATTGAGGATCTCTGGGTGCGTGGACAGCATGCCGTGGGGAAATCCTTCGTAGCTCTTCAGCGT
>JBKPMA010000410.1:0-3370 GCA_046731935.1 Acidobacteriota bacterium | reverse complement strand
CCGTGCAGTGGGCGCGGGCCGTCTGACATTCTCGCCTGGCAGCTTCTTCGATCAGGACCTGCCGAAGGCGGATGTCGTGCTGATGGGGCACATCCTGCACGACTGGGATCTGCCGACGAAGCGGATGCTGATCAAGAAGGCGTACGACGCGGTGCCCTCCGGCGGCGCACTCATCGTGTACGAATCGATCATCGACGATGATCGTTCGAAAAACGCGTTCGGGCTGATGATGAGCCTGAACATGCTCATCGAAACGCCTGGCGGGTTCGACTACACCGGCGCCGACTGCTCCGGATGGATGCGGGAGGCGGGGTTCAGTTCTACCCGCGTCCAGCCGTTGGTGGGACCCGATTCGATGGTGATCGGGATCAAATGACCAGAGCCACTATACAAGCGCGAATCGTGTCACGGCTGCGAAACACGTCCGCGCGGTCATCGCCGGATCTGCGGCCTGCACCGCCGGATCGAACAGCTCCACGCTGAGCGCGCCGGCGTACCCGATCCGCCGGAGCGCGCCGACGATGCGCAGCAGCGGGATCACGCCCGTCCCCGGCGGTGTCCGGTCGGTGTCTGCGAGCAGCTCGCGCGGTACCGATCCGGGGACATCGTGGAAATGGACGTGTTCCACCTCGCCCGGACGCAGGTGATCCAGATCCTCGAGTTTGCTCACCCCCGCGAACAGGTGAAACGTGTCCAGGCAGAGGCCGACGTTGGCGTGTGCCGCCTTGCGGATGACACTCAATGTGCTCGGCAACGAGCCCAGGAGACGCGAGCGCGCGATGAATTCGAGCGCGATGCGAACTTTGTACGAGGCGGCGAGGTCGGCGAGCGCGACCAGACGTTCGGCGGCGATGGCGTAGTCGTCCTTGGCTGGCGTACCGTCCACCGAGTCGTACACCACGAAGCGAGGAATCCCGAGCGCCTGCGCCAGCGTGAATGCGTCTTCGAGCTCTGAGCGCCGTTCCGACGGGCCCGGCACCCCACGCCAGAGGAGACTTCCCACCGCGCAAGCCGATACCGGGGTCAAGTCGTGTTGACGCAGTTGAGACGCGACCGCGTCTGACGTGAGATTCAGCGCCTTCAACTTCGGGAACCACAACTCGACGTGCCGGAAGCCCGCGTCGTGATAGGCGGTGCATTCGGCGGCGAACTCGGCCTTGAGCGTCGTCACCTGGTTGATGCACGGCACAATCGGTGCGACAGCCGCGGCTGGATGCCTGGATGCCGCAAGGCCTGCTGCAGTTGTGGCCAGAAACTCTCGTCGTTTCATAGAGGACTACGGACTACGGACTACGGACTACGGACTACAAGAACTCTTACTTGCTGTCGAAGATGTGTCGTGCCGTCCGCACGGCGAGCGCCATGATCGTCAGCGTCGGATTCTTCTCCGGCAAGGTGACGAACGGACTGCCATCGACGACATAGAGATTGTCGATGTCGTGCGATCGGCAGAAGGCGTTCAGCACCGATGTCTTCGGATCATGTCCCATCCGACATGTACCTGTCTCGTGGCTCGCCAGCCCGTTCATTCGGCTGTCACGGAAGAACAGCTCGACGCCGGCGCGATGGTAGATGGCCGACAGACGTTCCATCATGTCGGCGAAGAGCGCCTTGTCGTTGTCGCCGAAGGCGAAGCTGACCGCCGGTGCAGGGATGCCGTACCGATCCGTGCGCGCTGGATCGACCGTGACGCGGTTATCGCGCTGCGCGATCACCTTGCCGAAGCCGCCCATCTGGAGCATGGCCGGCTGCAGCCGTTTCACCGTAGTCTTGAACGCCGGACCGAATCCCGGAACGTGCGTCGCATGGTGTGGAAAGTCCACGTCCGCGTACTGCACTTGCGCTCCAAAGCCTCCAACGTATCCAGGCCCGCTCGGGACGTCAGCACGCGGAATGTACGAGTGGTCGAGTGCTCCGCGTTCTCCGAGCGGTCCGCTCTTTCCGACAAGCGTCGACAGATAGCCGTACATCGTGCCGACGGCGTGGCCGGTCAGGTACCGCCCCACGAGATCGCTCGAGTTCGCGACGCCGTTCGGGTGCCGCGAACACGCCGAGTTGAGCAGCAGTCGCGCCGACTCGATCGATCCGCAGCTGACGACGAACGTCCGCGCGCGGATCTCGTCGTGCGCGCCAGTGGTGCGATCGACGGTCGCCACAGCGCGGAGCCGGCCGTCCGTATCAACGAGCAGCTGCCGGGCCAGGGCGTTGGTCCGCAGGGTCAGACGCCCGGTGAGCAGTGCACGTGGCAGCAGTGTGTTCGGGGTGGTGAAGATCGCTCCCACGTCACATCCATGCATGCAGCGTCCGCAGTAGTGGCACGGCGCGCGCTGGCCGCCCGGACCAACCTGCAGCGCCTTCCTCGTGGGGATCAATTGCAACCCCACCGCGCGGCACGCGGTGGCGGCGAGCTGTTCCGCGCAGCGGAAGGGCGGTGGCGGCCCGGCGAACTCTCCATCCGGCAGCGTCTTCAATCCTTCGCGCGTCCCGCACACGCCGATCGTCCGTTCCACGTAACCGTAGAACGGCGCGAGGTCGTCGTACGTGATCGGCCAGTCCTCTTCGATGCCGGTGACCGACCGCTCGCGAAAGTCGTCGGGGGAAAAGCGGAGGCACACCGCATTCCAGTGCACGCTTCGTCCACCGAGGACCCGGATGCGATCCACGCTGATCGTCTCGGTCACGTAGCGGACGTCCTGGTCGATCCCATCCGGGTAGTACGGGCCCTGGCGCTCCTGCCAGGAGCCGCGGCGGGGAAATGAGGATGCGGGGCGATGCGAGAGCTCGCCCGGCGTGACGCGGGCACCAGCCTCGACGAGGACGACCCGTGCGCCTGCCAGTGCCAATTCGTACGCGACGAAGCCGCCCGCCGGACCGGATCCGATGACGCAGACGTCGTAGGACGGCGCTCGCCCGCGCCCAGGGCTCGTTGAAGTCACGTCGTTGCCGCGATTGTGCGATCGAACGACGCTGGAGGCAACGGCCAGGGCTGACCTGCGTGCCGCCGCCCACATTTCTGCGTCACAATGCCCCCGTGCTGCACGCCCTGCGACAACGGAAGGAATGGACCTTCTTCGCCGTGCTGCCCAGAGCCCATGCGGGTCTGGCGGCTGGCTGGTGGACGGTCCTCGCCCTCCGCGGCGTGCTGCCGGCGATCTTCGCGATTGCCATGGGCGTCCTGGTCGGAGCGGTGCAGCACGGACAGCCGCTCGCGGTTCCGCTGACGCTCGTCGGAATCGTCTTCGTCCTCCTCCAGGTGCTGGGCCCGATCCATCACGCGCTGTCTGCCAACCTCGGCGACCGTACCGCGACGTGGTTGTTCGATCGGCTCGCTGAGGCCTGTGTGCGACCACACGGTGTCGCGCACCTCGAC
>JBKPMA010000409.1:0-4392 GCA_046731935.1 Acidobacteriota bacterium | reverse complement strand
GCCAGTGCCGGATCCGTACGGGCGGCGTTACGTCGCCATGCCCTCGATCGAAGCGTCACTGCCTGACGCCGTGGGCGCGTGGGTGGACTGGGTCGTGCGGAAAAGCGGCTGGACCGTCACCGAACGCCGCGAAGGATCCGTCGTGTCGGTGCCCGTCGAGCCCAGGCATGTCGCGATTCTCTTCAGACGGTTCGTGAAGTTCCGCGAGGACATGACGCGGCCCTACGTGGATGCGCTTGAAGCGAGAGGCGTTCCGCACCTTCTGGTCGGCGGTCGATCGTTCCACGATCGTGAGGAGGTCGAAACCTTTCGCGCGGCGCTCGCGGCGATCGAATGGCCGGAGGACGCGCTCAACGTCTATGCGACGCTCCGGGGATCGTTGTTCGCGCTGAGCGAAGAAACGCTCCTGGAGTATTGGCACAGTCACCCGAGGCGCCGGTTTCATCCGTTCGACGTTCCGTCAGGATTGCCGCCGCGTCTCGAGCCGGTGGCAGACGCGCTCGGCTTGCTGCGCGAGCTCCACGGAAAGCGAAACCATCGTCCTGCCGCGGAGACCACCGCGCGGCTGTTGGAGCACACACGGGCGCACGTCACCTTCGTCATGCGCCCGGCCGGCGAGCGCGTTCTCGCCAACGTGCTGCAGATTGTCGAACTGGCCCGCCAATACGAGGCCGACGGCGGGATCTCGTTTCGTGGTTTTGTGGACGCGCTCCGCGATGCTGCGGATCGCAGCGAGTCGGCCGAGGCACCCGTCGTCGAAGAGGGGAGTGACGGCGTCCGGCTGATGACCGTCCACAAGGCGAAGGGGCTCGAGTTCCCGGTCGTCATTCTCGCCGACATGACGTGCCGTCTGAACCGCAATGATGCCGGCCGCTACGTGGATCAGGCGAATGGGCTCTGCGCGCTCCGGCTGGTCGGATGCGCTCCCGTTGATCTCATCGATCACGAGGCCGTCGAAGTGGCGCGCGATGCCGCTGAGGGTGTGCGGTTGGCCTATGTGGCGGCGACGCGCGCACGAGACGTCCTCGTGGTACCCGCCGTCGGCGACGGCGAATACGACGGCTGGCTCGGTACGTTGAATCGTGCGATCTACCCGGCGCCGTTCTCGAGACGCCAGCCGCAGCCCGCGCCCGCTTGCCCGGCATTCAAGCAGGACACCGTGCGGATGCGTCCCGACGGAGAGCCGCCGCGTGCCGATACCGTCAGGCCCGGACTGCACGTCCTGGGAAGCGGGGCGAGCGAGTATCCGGTCGTGTGGTGGGATCCATACGCGTTGACGCTCGATGCGGAAGCACCGTTCGGCCTCCGCCGTGAAGACGTCATTGCGAAAGACGTTCCGGAGTCGGTCGTCGCAGACGCCCGCGCGGCCTACGACGACTGGGTGATCAATCGCACGAATGCCGTCGCTGCCGGATCGACTCCGTCGCTCCAAGTCCGCACCGTGACGGAGTTCGCGGAAAGTGGCGCCTGGCCGGCTGGCGTCGACGAGCTGCCGCCCGTCGCTCTCGAACGTTTACCGCGGGTGGGCCTGCGTCCGACAGGGCGACGATTCGGCTCGCTGGTGCATGCCGTGCTGGCAACGGCTCCGCTCGGCGCCGATCGCGCGACACTCACGGCACTGGCTGGTTTGGAAGGACGAATCCTCGGCGCCACGGATGTCGAAATCGAATCCGCCGCAGACGTTGCCGGACGTGTGCTCGAACATCCGATCCTCGCGACGGCGCGTGCTGCCGAGAGCGAGGGCCGCTGCCGGCGTGAAATACCAGTGACACTGACGCTCGGCGATGGGCGGCTGCTCGAGGGCGTGGTGGATCTGGCGTTCGCAACCGACAGCGGCTGGACAGTCGTCGACTTCAAGACTGACGAGAACCCAGATCTGAGCCTCGATGACTACACGCGGCAGGTCGGCCTCTACGGGGCCGCCTTGACTCGCGCCAGCGGCGCCGCTGTTCGCGGCGTCGTGCTGATCGTCTAGACCATCAACCGCTTGAGCAGCTGTATCTGGCCGGCATGATACAGATCGTGCGCGACAACGCCTGACACTATCCAGATTGCCGTACGCCCTCCCGCGATCGGGCGGTGGAGTTGACGCGCGCTGACAGCTTCGACTGCCGCTCTCAACGCGCGATGGCAGTCGTCCAGAAGGCGGAGGTCGGCACGCCACAGTGCGTCGTTCTCCGCGTCGCGTGCAAACCAATCCGATCCCGTGAGAGGGAAGCTTCCGCGTTTTTGATCGGTCAGCCGCCGTGTGGCCGCGTATTTCCAATAGGCGGCATGAACGACGAGCTCTTGGATGTTGTGGCGGCCGGGACCTGGCCGCCACACCGCCTGTCCCGCCGTCAGTCCTTTGACCGACCCCCGCAGGTTCGTGCCATGCCACGACCGCCGGTTGTAGGCTTCATCGATCTCCGCCAGCAGGAGCTCACGTTCGCTCATCGTCCCAACACCATCACTGAATGCTCATTCCGCGCGCAGCGCGATCAACGGATCGACGCGAGTGGCTCGTCGTGCCGGTACATAACAGGCGAGCGCCGCGACCGTGAGGAGCAACACCGTCACGCCGGCATAGACGGGTCCGTCCATGGCCTGAATGCCGTACAGCACACGCGACAGAATCAACCCCAGTGCGATCGCTCCCATCAGTCCAAGGCCTATACCGATCAGTGTGAGTCTGAGCCCGTCGCGGACGACCAGTCTCAAGACGTCGCCACTCTCGGCTCCGAGTGCCATGCGGATGCCGATTTCTCGCGTGCGCCGCATCACCGCGTACGAGACCACCGCATACAGTCCCATCACCGCGAGGAACAGTCCCACCAGGCCCTGTGCACCCGCAATGTACGCACCCATGCGCAGCGGCATCAACCCGAACACGCTTTCTCTGACGTGCGCCTCCATCGTCCGGACGTCGAACACGGGAAGATCGCTGTCCACATCTCGAAGCACCCGTCGGAGCGGCGCGATGAGTGTCGCGGGCTCCGTGTTGGCGCGGACGATGAGCGTGATGGGCGTGAGATAGCGTTGCGCAATTGGCACGTAGAAGTACGGCCGGGACTGCTCGTTGAGCGTCACGTACTTGCCGTCCTCCACGAGGCCGACGACGTCAATCCAGTCGCCATCGCGGCCGAGACGAAACCGTTTGCCGATGGCGTCCTGTCCGGGCCAGAGCGTCCGGGCCATGGTTTCGTTCACGAGGCCGACACGCCGGCCGCTCTCGGTGTCGGTCCGTTCGAGTCCGCGGCCCTTCAGCAGCCGTGCGCCGGTGGTTTCGAGGAATCGAGGACCGACGGCGTTGTATGCAATGGAGAGGTAGCCGTCCTTCGAGCTCGGGATTGTGCCGTCGATCGTAACGTCCGACACCTGCAGGCCGTACGCCAGCGGCACGTGCGCGGCGACCGTGGCGGAGGCGACGCCCGGCAGCGCCTCACTCTTCGCCAGCACATCGTCGATGAACTGGCGGCCCCGTGCGTCGGTGTACTGCTGGAGCCCGAGATCCATCGACATGGTCAGGACGCCGGCGGGTCTGAACCCAAGGGCAAGGTTCCGCATCATGTTCAGGCTGTGAACGAACAGGCCGGCGCTCACGAGAACAATCAGCGACAGTGCGACCTGGCCGATGACGAGGAGATTCCGCAGGCGGTGCCTCGCGGTGCCCGCACCACGGGCACCATCCTTCAGAGACTCGGCGAGATTGAACCGGGATGCCTGTCGTGCCGGCCACAGCGCGGTCGCGACGCCGGCGATTGCCGAGACGACAAACGTGAACGCATATATACGCCAATCCGCGGGCTGTTGGTCGTTCACCGGCATGTCGCCGCCAGGCGTGAAGGTCTGCAGCAGGGACCCTGCGCCATGCGCGAGCAAAAGGCCGACGAGGCCGGCCAGGGCCGACAGAACGAGCCCCTCGATGATCTGGTAGCGAATCAGCCGGTAGCGGCTGGCGCCCAGCGCGGAGCGGATGACCAGGTCCCGCTGCCGTTCAAGGGCGCGCGCGATCATCAGGTTGGCGACATTCGCGCACGCGATGAACAACACGAGCGACACCATGGCGACGAACACTGCGGCGATGGCCGGCACCACTTCGGCCATGCTCGGGTCCGGGCGGGCGCGGCTCTCGGGGACCACGATCGGCCGGGATCCCTTGTGTTCCGTCGGGAACGCCGTGGCCAGGCGTCCGGCGACGACGTCGATCTGTGCCCGCGCGTCGGCGACGGTTTTGCCGGGCGCGAGGCGGCCCATCAGGCGGAATGCGGGTGTTCCGCGGCTGTCGCGAAAGGCGTCGCCTTCCCGCATCAGTGTGCCCATCGCGCCTGATGGCACGAACCCGCTGACAGCCATTGCCCACGAGAGACCCGTGAAAGAGGCCGGCGCAATGCCTGTCTCTTATACACATCT
>JBKPMA010000408.1:0-4484 GCA_046731935.1 Acidobacteriota bacterium | reverse complement strand
GCTCGCGCACCTCGATCGTGAGGGCATCAAGCCGGGCGCCGGTGGCCGTGTAGACAGCGACAACTACGCGAAAGACGACGCTCGCGATTTCGTCCTGTGGAAGGCCACGAAGCCCGGGGAACCGACGTGGGACTATGGCGTCGGACCTGGGCGGCCCGGCTGGCATCTCGAATGCTCGGCGATGGCGCTTCGGCTGCTGGGCGGTCCTCCGATCGATTTGCACGCGGGCGGCGTCGATCTGATCTTTCCGCATCACGAGAACGAGATCGCGCAGAGTGAAGGCGCCACCGGCACGGAGTTCTCACGCTTCTGGGTGCACGTCGAGCACCTCCAGATCGACGAGCAGAAGATGTCGAAGTCGCTCGGGAACGTCTTCAACGTGAAAGACGTGCTCGATCGCGGCTTTCGGGCGTCGGCGCTTCGCTATCTGCTGCTGTCGACGCATTACCGGAAGCAGCTCAAGTTCAGCTGGGACAGTCTGCAGCAGTCCGAAGAGGCCTTGCGGCGATTGACCGACTTCCTCGCGCGTTTGGATACGATTCAGGCGGCCGGCTCTCACGAGGGCATCGCGGAGCGGGTCGCCGCGGCGAGAGGCGCGTTCGATGCCGCCCTGCTCGATGATCTGAACACCGCCGCCGGACTCGCCGTGCTGTTCGATCTCGTGCGCGCATTGAATACGGCGATCGACGACGGCCAGGTGAGTGCCGGAGACGTGCCGGTCATCCGCGGCGGGTTCGACCATTTCGATCGCGTCCTCGGGGTGTTGTCGTTGCGGCGCGCGGAGGATGCGCGTCCACCCGACGAAGCCGCCGAGATCGAGCGGATGATCGAAGCCCGGCAGACCGCGCGGAAAAATCGTGACTTCGCCGCGGCAGACCGGATTCGCGACGAGCTTGCGGAACGAGGCATCGTGCTGGAAGATTCGGCTGCCGGCACGCGTTGGAAGCGGAAGTAACCACGCTCATACCACGCGGGACAGTCCACTATGCAGGCTCCTGATCTCAAGACACCACTGCCCGGCCCGAAGGCCGCGGCCCTCATCGCGCGCGACGAGCGGTTCGTGTCGCCGTCGTACACCCGCAGCTATCCCCTCGTCATGGCCGGTGGCTCCGGCGCCGTCGTCGAAGACGTGGACGGGAACCGGTTCCTCGACTGTGCCGCCGGGATTGCCGTGAATGCGACCGGTCACGCCCATCCCGAGGTGGTGAACGCGATCGTCGATCAGGCGCGGCGGTACTTGCACATGTCGGGCACGGATTTCTATTACGAGCCGCAGGTGCGCCTCGCCGAGCAGATGGCGGCCATCGTGCCGATTTCGGGGGAGAAGCGATCGTTCTTCGGCAACTCCGGCACGGAGGCGGTGGAGGCGAGCGTCAAGCTCGCCAAGTGGTACACGAAGCGCCACAACGTGATCGCATTCCTCGGCTCGTTTCATGGCCGGACGATGGGATCGCTGTCGATGACGTCGAGCAGGAATCTGCAGCGGAAGGGATTCGGTCCGCTGGTGCCGGGCGTGTACCACACGCCGTACGCCAACTGCTATCGGTGTCCGGTGGGGCGTCAGCGCGAGACGTGCGCCGCGGAGTGCGTGGATTACCTGACCGACCAGATCCTCGTGCACCTCGTATCGCCGGACGAAGTTGCGGCGATTGTTGTCGAACCCATTCAAGGCGAGGGCGGCTACGTCGTGCCGCCGCCGGTATTCATCGAGCGGCTGAAGGAGCTGACCAAGACGCACGGGATCATGTTCGTGGCCGACGAGGTCCAGTCGGGCATGGGGCGCACGGGGAAGATGTTCGCTATCGAGCACTTTGGCGTGGAGCCCGATATTCTCGCGACGGCGAAGGGGATCGCGTCGGGGATGCCGCTCGGTGTGTGCACGGCGCGCGCCGACGTCATGTCGTGGCCGCCTGGAGCGCACGCGAGCACGTTCGGCGGCAATCCCGTGTCGTGCTCGGCCGCGTTGGCGACGATCGATCTGCTGCGCCGCGAGCTCGTGAAGAACGCGGAGGTCGTGGGTGCGTACCTGCTCGAGTCGCTCGCGAGCCTGAAGGACAAGCATCCGCTTATCGGGGACGTGCGCGGGAAAGGCCTGATGGTCGGGATCGAGTGCGTGAAGGATCGGACCACCAAAGAGCGCGCAGTCGACGAGCGGGACGCGATCGTGGACGCGGCGTTCACTCGTGGGCTCCTGGTCCTCGGCGCCGGCAAGAACACGATCCGGCTGTCGCCGCCGCTGGTCCTGTCGAAAGATCAGGCGGATACGGCGGTGCGAATCCTGGACGAGGCCTTCACCGACGTGGAAAAGGCCAGGGGATACAGGAAGGGCGCGGGCTAAGAGAAAGGGCTAAGGGCTAAGAGCGAAGGGAAGGGGCTCGTCCTCCGATGCACTCGCCCAACGGTCGTCAAGTGGCTCGGCCGTTGCAGACACTCCGCGCGTGGGGCTCTCGCAGCACTGCGTGCTCGGAGAATCGGGCGAGAATCTGGCCTGCGACGAATTGCGGCGCCAGGGGTACGCGATTCTTGCCAGGCGCTACCGCACACGCGCCGGCGAAATCGACATCGTGGCGCGCGATGGGAATGCGCTGGTGTTTGTCGAGGTGAAGACGCGCCGGTCCGCGCGTTGCGGGCGTCCGGGAGACGCGCTGACATTCGCCAAGCGGCACCGCGTGACGATGATGGCGGCGGATTGGCTGGCGCGCCATCGGATCCGCGCGTCGGAGTGCCGGTTCGACGTGGTCGCCGTGACCGTCATCGAGGGTCGCCCGTCCGTCACTGTCGTTCGCGGCGCCTTCATCGTAGGGGAGTAGTCGGGGTCGTGGGCTGTAAGCTTTGGTTCGTAGTTCGTAGTTCGTAGTCCGTAGTCCGTAGTTCGTAGTCCGTAGTCCGTAGTCTGGAAGCCCGCAGCCTGCAGCCGGTAGCCTGCCGCGCGCCGATTGTCGACCGAAGACCGAAGACCGAAGACCGAAGACCGAAGACAGTAAACTGTCGCCGCCCATGTCCGAGCTTCGTCGAGATCCCGTCACCGGTCGGTGGGTCATCATCTCCACCGACCCGCACAAGCGGCCGCAGGATTTCCGTCTTCCGCAGGAGCCGCCTCCCTCCGGCGGGTTCTGTCCGTTCTGCGAGGGCAACGAGTCGCACACGCCGAAAGAGATCCTGTCGTACCGCCGGTCGGGCGGCCCGAATGGTGACGGGTGGGATGTCCGTGTGATTCCCAACCGGTTTCCGGCGCTGCAGGTGGAAGGATCGCTCGATCGGCAGGGTGAGGGGCTCTTCGACAAGATGAACGGGGTCGGTGCGCACGAGGTCATCATCGAAACGCCCAGGCACGATGAGTCGCTGGCGACGATGCCTGCGGCGGCGATCGAGAAGGTGTTGTGGGCCTTCCGGGAGCGCGTGCTCGACCTCAAGCAGGATCGGCGGTTCCGATCGATTCTGGTGTTCAAGAATCACGGTGCCGCGGCCGGCGCGTCGGTCGATCACTCGTATTCGCAGCTCATCGCGCTGCCGATCATTCCGCGTCAGGTGCGCGACGAGGTCGAAGGCGCGCGGCAGCACTTCGCGCAGAAGGAACGCTGCGTGTACTGCGACATCATCCGGCAGGAGCAGGAAGTACGCACGCGGGTGATCTCGGAGAATGCGGACTTCGTCGCCCTGTCGCCGTACGCACCGCGGTTCGCGTTCGAGACGTGGCTGCTGCCGAAGCGTCACGGCGCGTCGTTCGAAGACGCGCCTCGGCATGAATACGAGAGCCTGGCGCGCATGGTGAAAGAAACGCTGCAGCGGATCAACCGCGCGCTGCTCGCGCCCCCGTTCAATCTCATCGTGCACAGTGCGCCGTTTCAAGACGGCCTCGCCGACGTGTATCACTGGCACGTCGAGATCATGCCGACGCTGACGAAGGTCGCCGGCTTCGAGTGGGGCACGGGGTTCTATATCAATCCGACCTCGCCCGAGGAGGCCGCGCAAGTGCTCCGAGACGCGGCCATATAGAGAGCGGCTTACGACTCAAGGCACATGCGCACGGCGCTGCGCTAGACGCATGGCGCACCTTGCGCACCTCCGCACCATCCGTCCGCACCCTCCGCCGCACCTCCAATCCGCACCCTTCCGCCCACACCTTCCATCGCAGTAAAGTGGCGCGCATGTCCAGTCTGTCCCGCTCGCGCGCGTTCCTTGCCGCCACCCTCCTGTTGGCCGGCACCCTGACGGCGATGACCCGCGCCGCAGCGGGTCGCGCTTCGCAAACACTCGAGGTCGCCATCGGACAACCGGGCGCACCCATTCCATCCACGCTCTACGGCATCTTCTTCGAAGACATCAATTTCGGCGCGGATGGCGGCCTCTATCCGGAGCGCGTGAAGAACCGGTCCTTCGAGTTTCCGGAATCGCTCATGGGCTGGCAGAAAGCCGTGGCTGAGGGCGGCAGCTTCGAGGTGCGGACCGACGATCCGGTCGCGGCGCGCAATCCGCACTACCTC
>JBKPMA010000407.1:0-9057 GCA_046731935.1 Acidobacteriota bacterium | reverse complement strand
AGTTCTTCGCCTCAGACAGCGCTGGCGCATTGCTGCGCGAGACGCTCGCGCCCACACTGATCTACACGGCGCGCGTGACTCCAGACACGGCGCACTCGATCGACGACGTAGACCGCGTGATGCGATGGGGCTTCGGGTGGGAGCTGGGACCATTCGAGATCATCGATGCGATCGGGATCGCGGAGGTCCTCGAGGCCTGGCGGCAATCGGGCAGCAGGGAACCGACGCCGCCGCTGCTCGAGACAGCGTTGGCCTCGGGCCGAAACCAGCTGCGCGGCACTCCGCTGCCGCCGGCGGGAGGCGGACTCGAGATCCTTCGCGCCGCCCGCGACCGAAGCGCGGTGGTCAAGCGGAACGCTGGTGCGAGCCTCGTGGACCTCGGCGACGGCGTCCTGGCGATTGAGTTCCATTCGAAGATGAATGTCATCGGCGGCGATACGCTGGCGATGCTGCGGGCGGGCGTGGCCGAGGCCGAGCGGAACTTCGCCGCGCTGGTCGTTGGCAATGACGCCGCGAACTTCAGCGCCGGCGCCAATCTCATGCTCCTCCTGATCGATGCGCAGGAGGGGAACTGGGACGACATCGATCTGATGGTCCGCACGTTCCAGGCCGCGACAACCGGCTTGCGCACAGCAGCGGTGCCTGTCGTCGTGGCACCCGCGGGGCTGACGCTCGGCGGCGGGTGTGAGATCCTGCTGCATGGGCACGGAGTTCAGGCTGCGGCCGAGTTGTACATCGGCCTGGTCGAGGCGGGCGTCGGACTCATTCCAGCCGGCGCCGGAACGAAGGAAATGACCGCGCGTGCAGCAGACAGCGTACCGGCTGGCGGCGAGCTTCTCCCAGCCGTTCAACAGGCGTTCGAGACGATCGGGTTCGCGAAGGTCTCGACGAGCGGTCCTGATGCGCGGCGGCTCGGTTTTCTCCGTCCGGTCGACAACATCTCGATGAATCGTGAGCGGCTCCTCGACGATGCCAAGCATGCGGCGCTGGAGCGAGTGCGCGCCGGACACCAGCCAATGACGCCGCGAACCGGAATCCGTGTCGGCGGGGAAACGGTGCTGTCGACCCTGTTGCTGGGCGTTCACCTTGCGCATCGTGCGGGCCGGATCACCGATCACGAGGCGCTGATCGGACGCAAGCTGGCCGTCGTTCTGTCGGGCGGTGCGCTCCCGCATGAGACGCGTGTCGACGAACGGTATCTGCTCGATCTCGAACGCGAGGCCTTCATCTCGCTGTGCGGAGAGCGGAAGACACGCGACCGCATGCAGTACACCCTCAAGACCGGTAAAACGCTGCGGAACTGATGCGCACCGCATTCTGCCCATGAGCGAGTCTCGAATGGTCGACATCGGCGATGGCCCGCCCCTCGTGCTGATCCCCGGGTTGCACGGGCGATGGGAGTGGATGCGGCCGACGGTGGCGGCACTTGCAAAACGTTTCAGGGTCCTGACGTTCTCGCTGGCCGGCGAGCGCACCAGCCGGTTCCCGCTCGATCCGCGCATCGGCTTCGACACGTTCGTGTCCCAGATCGATGAGGCCTTGGAGCGCGCGGCCGTCCCGTCCGCGTTCGTGTGCGGCGTGTCGTATGGGGGCCTCGTCGCGTTGCGCTATGCCGGCACCAGACCAGGCCGCGTGAAGGGATTGGCGCTTGCCTCGGCGCTGGCACCGGGATTCGTACCGGATTCGCGCGCACAGTTCTACATGCGAGCGCCGCGCCTTCTGATGCCCTTGTTCTTTGTAGACGGGTTCAGGCGATCGAGGCGCGAGGTCCGGGCAGCGCTGCCGCAGTGGCGCGAGCGACTGCACTTCGGCGTCCACCAGGGGTGGTACGTCGCAACGGCACTGCCGGCACCGCACCTCATGCGCGAGCGCCTCCGTCTGCTCGATGCCGTGGATTTCCACTCGTCGGTGGCGAACGTGACCGCCTCCGCACTGGTGATTACCGGCGATGCCGACCTGGATTACGTGGTGCCCGTGAAGGACACGCTCCAATACCAGAGGCTGCTGCCGCGGGTCGAAGTCGTGCACATGCGCGGCACGGGTCACCACGGCACGATCACACGCCCCGAGGACTTCGCACGTCATCTCGACGCGTTTGCCACCCGGGTCGCGGCCACGACTGACGGATCGGCCGGGCGAGACGCGCCATGACGACGACCATGGCGCTCCGCGAAATTGCCGGACCGGCAGGCCGCCTCGAGGCGCTGCTCGAGCGGCCGCAGCTGACCGACGGCGAACCAGTGCGCGCCTCGGTCGTGTTCGCCCATCCCCATCCGCTCTATGGCGGAACGATGCACACGAAAGGCGTCTACCGGGCGACGAAAGCGCTCGCTGCGCTGGGGTGCGCCGTGCTGCGGTTCAATTTCCGCGGCGTCGGCCGGAGCGAAGGCACGTTCGACAATGGAGTGGGCGAGCTCGAAGACTTCCGCGCGGCGCTGGACGCGATGGCCCACCTCTATCCAGATACCGACGCGTGGGCGGCGGGATTCTCGTTCGGCGCGTGGGTCGCCCTGACGGCTGGAGCGCTCGACGACCGGGTCACGCGCCTGATTGCGATCGCGCCGGCGCTGCACATGTACGATTTCACGGCGCTCAGAGCGAGTGAGAAGCCGAAATACTTCGTCCAGGGCGCGCTCGACGAAATCTGCCCGCTCGCAAACCTGGAGGCGTTCTACGCGGAGCTGCTTCCACCAAAGCGACTCGCCATCGTGCCGGGGGCCAATCATCTCTTCAACGGCCAGGTCGAGCAGATGAGCAGTGCACTTGCGGGTCTGATCGAAGAGGATCTGCACGGTGAGCCTCAGGTCAGGAAGAAGGAACAGCCATGACGGACGCGGTCATTGTCGCCGCGGCGCGAACACCAGTCGGGAAAGCTCCGAGCGGCACGTTGCGAACGACCCGCCCCGACGAGCTCGCTGCCATCGTGCTGCGTGAGGTGCTCGCGCGCGCTCCAGGCATCAGCCCTGGGGACGTGGAGGATGTGATCATCGGCTGCGCGATGCCCGAGGCAGAACAAGGCATGAACGTCGCGCGCCTCGCGAGCCTCCGCGCCGGGGTGCCGGTCACGGCGTCTGCAGTGACAGTGAACCGGTTCTGCGCGTCTGGCCTTCAGGCGATCGCCTACGCGGCCGAGCGTGTGATGGCCGGCAGCGCCGACGTGATCCTCGCCGGCGGTACCGAGTCGATGAGCATGGTGCCCCTCGGTGGCCACAAGGTGGCGCCGAACCCTACCCTTGTCGAGACGCATCCTGACGTGTACCTGACGACCGGGCTCGTCGCCGAGAACCATGCACGCGAGTTCAGCATCCCGCGGCAGGAACAGGACGAGTTCTCGCTGCGGAGCCATCAGCGCGCGGTTGCTGCAATCGACAGCGGGCGCTTCAAGGACGAGACCGTTGCCGTGCCGATCCGCTCCGTCGAGGACGGAAACGGTCGCGGACCTGCGGTCGTCGAGCGCATCTTCGCCGCCGACGAAGGTCCACGACGGGATACGTCCCTGGAGGTGTTGAGCAGGCTGCGTCCGGCCTTTCACGCAGCAGGAACGGTGACCGCCGGGAATTCTTCGCAGATGAGCGATGGTGCCGCCGCCGTACTCGTCATGTCCGCGGAGCGCGCCGAAGCAGCCGGTCTGCAGCCGCTCGCCCGCTTCGTCGGGTACGCGACTGCCGGTGTCGAGCCCGAGCGATTCGGGATTGGACCCGTGCCGGCGATCCGCCGCGTCCTCACGCGTACAGGGCTCTCACTCGACGACATCGATCTCGTGGAGCTCAACGAAGCGTTCGCCGCGCAGGCGCTCGCGTGCCTGCGCGAACTGCCCATCGATCCCGATCGGCTGAACGTCAATGGCGGTGCCATCGCATTAGGGCATCCGCTTGGCTGTACGGGCGCCAAGCTCACCACGACGCTGCTCTACGAAATGCGCCGCCGCAAATCGCGCTACGGCCTCGTCACGATGTGCGTGGGCGGCGGCATGGGCGCCGCGGGGATATTCGAGGGCCTGGCGACCTCGTAAGCGAGGGCTCGGCGGCCCGGCGACTGGACGCCGTCGCCAAGGGTCTGACGACAGGAAGCCCAAAACGAGGGCTCAAAGGAATTCATGACTACCGTGCAAGCGACACGCGGCGGCGCCTGGCTGCTCGACAAAGCGGCGGACGTCTTCACCCCAGAGCAGATCACCGACGAGCATCGCCTGATCGGCGAGACCACCGCCGAGTTCATGACGAAGGAGGTCGTGCCCGTCATCGATCGCCTGGAGGCCAAGGACTGGACGGTCGCGCGTGGGTTGCTCGCGCGATGCGGAGAGCTGGGCCTGCTCGGCATGCATGTGCCCGAGGCCTACGGCGGCGTCGAGCTCGACAAAGTCAGTTCAGTCATTGTCGCCGAGCAGCTCGGACGAGTGGCGTCGTTTGCAGCGGCCCAAGGGGCGCAAGCCAATCTCTGCATCCTGCCGATCCTGATGTTCGGGACGGAGGAACAGAAGACGCGCTATCTGCCGCGGCTCGTGAGCGGTGAGCTCGTCGGAGCGTACGCCTTGAGCGAGTCGGGCTCGGGCTCCGACGCGCTGGGCGCACGCGCTCGGGCGGTACAGCAGGACGACGGCAGTTTCGTGATCTCTGGCGAGAAGATGTGGATCACGAACGGCGGCTTCGCGGACGTCATCATCGTTTTTGCGAAGGTCGACGGCGAGCATTTCACCGCGTTCATCGTCGAACGTGGATTCAAGGGCGTGTCGAGCGGCAAAGAAGAGCACAAGATGGGCATCAACGGCTCATCCACCACACCGATCGTCCTGCAGGACGTGCACGTGCCAGCCGCGAATCTTCTCGGAGCGATTGGCAAGGGCCACAAGGTCGCATTCAACGTGCTGAACTTCGGCCGGTTCAAGCTGGGCGCGATGGTGACCGGCAGTGCGAAGGTGGCCATTGCCGAAGCGGCGAAGTATGCGGCAACGAGAAAACAGTTCGGGCAGCCAATCGGCCGTTTCGGCGCGATTCGACACAAGCTCGGTGAGATGACCGCGCGTGTCTTTGCAGTCGAATCTCTCGTGTATCGCACGGCTGGCACCATCGACGCGGCCGTCGCTGCTGCCGGCGGGGACCGCAGTCAGGCAGTGCTGGCGGCTCTCGAAGAGTTCGCGGTGGAAGCGTCGATCGCCAAGGTTGCAGGCAGCGAAGCACAGACGTACGTGCTCGACGAGAACGTCCAGATCCACGGTGGAAACGGTTTCGTTCGCGACTATCCGGCGGAGCGCCACTATCGGGACGCTCGGGTGAATCGCATCTTCGAAGGGACGAACGAAATCAATCGGCTGCTGATTCCGGGAATGCTGCTGAAGCGCGCGGCGCGAGGAGACCTGCCGCTCTTCGCGGCCGCTCGCGCGCTTCGAGACGAGATCATGTCGCCGTCCCTGCCGGAGGAGCCAGACGACTCGCCGCTGGCCGCTGAGCGGCTGGCGGTTCGGGCCTTCGCGAAGGCCGCGCTCCTGCTTGCGGGCACCGCCGCCGAGCGCCATCGCGAGCGGCTCGATCAGGAGCAGGAACTGCTGCTCTGGCTCGCCGACGTCATCATTGAGGTCTATGCCGCCGACAGCGCCGTTATGCGCGCAAGCCAGGCGCACGCGGCCCAGCATCCGACAGCGTCGCTTCAGGCCGACACCGCCCGGCTGCTCGTCAGCAGTGCCGCTCTGCGAATCGAAACAACAGTGCGGGAAGCGCTGGCGGCGCTTGCCGAGGGCGACGAGCTCCGAGTGCTCCTGGCCGCCCTGAGACGCCTGCTCAAGGTGCCGCCCTGCGATACGGTGGTGCTCAGGCGCCGCCTGGCTGACGAGACGATCGTCCACGGCGGCTATCTGTTCGCGTGACGATCGGCCAGCATCCGTCACGCCGATTGCGAAGTCTGGGTTGGTTGATGTGTGATCGTCCGGTGCGAATGGTCCAGACGCTCGCGCTCCTGCTGCTGGCGGCTGCGTGGGCATGCAGCCCCAGTCCGGAAATCGATCAACGCGCCTTTGTCGCCGACCTCGAGCAGTTCCGTACACTCAAGAACGACGCGATGCGCGCGGCAGACTCGCCGATTCCTCCGGCGCGCCGGCAGCAGCTGCTCCCTCTGGCCTATTTCCCGCCGTCGATCGACTACCGGGTTCCCGCCTCGTTGACGGCATCGAGCGACCACAGCACCATCCAGATGCCCACGTCCACCGGGCAGCTGCGCCAGATGGTCCGCGTCGGCCGGCTGGGATTCACGTTGAAGGGGCAGCAGCTGGGTCTCACCGCGTTCGTCGAAGCCGGCTCCCCGACGCTCGATCGATTGTTCGTACCCTTCACCGATATGACGAGCGGCACTGAGACGTATCCGGCAGGGCGGTACCTCGATCTCGATCGCACGCCAACCGGCCTCTACATCGTGGACTTCAACCGCGCGTACCATCCGTACTGCTACTACAACCCGACATACGACTGCCCGTATCCTCCGCGCGAGAATCGCCTGCCGCTCCCCGTGCACGCAGGCGAGCGCATGAAGAAGTAGGCCGGCGTGCTCGACGCGATCGTGCTCGACTTCGACGGCGTCATCGTGAACAGCGAGCCGCTCCACCTTCGTGCCTACCAGTGGGTGCTGCACGAGGAAGGGCTCGAGTTCAGCGCCCGCGAGTACTACGAGGATTTCGTCGGGCTCGCTGACGAGGCCGTCTTCACGCGGCTCGCCCGCACGAACGGCGGCGGCCGCGGAAGCGCGTGGGTCGCCGCACTCACCGCCCGCAAGACTGAATGCGTCAAGGCACTGCTCCGGAGCAATTCGCCCCTCTTCCCGGGCGCTGCCGAACACGTGCATCGCCTGGCGGACAAGTGGCCATTGGCGCTTGCGTCAGGAGCGCTCCGTCCAGAGATCGAGCAGGTCCTCGACGGCGCCGGGCTCGGCAGCGTGTTCGTGGCGATCGTCGCTGCCGGTGAAACGCCGCGCAGCAAGCCAGCACCCGACCCCTACCTGCGCGCGCTGGATCGCCTGTCGGCGCATGCCGGCCGACGGCTGGATCCGAGCGCCGTCGTCGGTGTGGAGGATACCGTGCAGGGACTGCTGTCTCTGCGTGCCGCAGGTCTCCGCAGGATTGCGGTGACGACGACACTCCCCGCGACTGCCCTGGCTGCTGCCGAGCTCGTGGTCTCGGACATCACCGCGGTCACCGAATCCCGTCTGCTCGCTTTGACGTCGGCGGCCGCCGAATGAATTCCTTCGGCGGTACAATGAGATCCGACACCATGAGCAGCTCGCTTCGCTCCGCGTTCGTGAAGATCGCGTCCGGGCCCGACCAGGGCCTGGCCGCTGCGGCGCTCTGCTTCGCGCAGGTCGAGTATCCGGATCTGGATCCGCAGCCCTACCTGGATCAGCTCGATGAGATGGGGCGGGCGGCCCGCGAAATGGTGGCCGCGGCCGAGCGGGAGAGAACCGGGCGCGCCTCGCGCCTCGCGGCGGTCACGCACTACCTCTACGACGAGCTCGGCTTCGAAGGCGACCGGCAGCGGTACGACGACGCGCGCAACAGTCTCTTGAACGTCGTGCTGGATCGCCGGGCTGGCATTCCGATCACGCTCGCCGTCGTCCTGATGGAGGTCAGCGCGCGCGCGGGCGTCTACCTTGAAGGGGTGAACTTTCCCGGGCACTTTCTGGTTCGAGCGCCCGCGGCGGCGGACGAACCCGGCGCGAGGGATCTGCTGATCGATCCATTCCACCGCGGGGCCATCGTGTCAGAGGTCGATTGCTCGCGCCTTCTGCGTGGCCACCTTGGAGAGGACGCGACGCTGAGCCCCGGCATGTTTGCGACCGCAAGCCGTCAGCAGATCCTCGTGCGGATGCTGCTCAATCTGAAGCGCGCGTACGTCCGCATGCGATCGTTTGCGCACGCACGACATGCGACGGAGCTGCTTCTCGCGCTGGATCCTTCAGCCCTCACCGAGCTGCGCGACCGCGGGCTGCTCGCCTATCACGTCGAAGACTACTCGTCGGCGCTGCGGGATCTTCAGAGCTACTTGCGCCTGGTACCCGCGCCGGCCGACGATGACGACCGCCGCGAACAAGAGCAGGTGTGGGAGCACGTGAAGACGCTCAAACGGCGGCTTGCGACGTTGAACTAGCGGCCGCAGCCGCGTCCACTCAGGCCAGACCGCCAATCTCCTGGTACAAGTACGCCGACGCAATCACCCCGTTGTGGAAGTTGCCGAGGTCGAGCTTTTCATTCGGCGCGTGCGCATTCTCGTCGGGGAGGCCGACGCCGAAGAGGACCGACGGCACTCCCAGTTCCTGCTGGAACGTCGAGACGACCGGAATCGACCCGCCCTCTCTCGTGAACACGGGCACCTTCCCGAATCCGCGCTCGATGGATCGTGCGGCCGCCTGCACGTAGCGGTTGTCGAAATCAGTCATCCAGGGCTTGCCACCGTGCATCCGCGTGAGCTTGTACTGGACCGTCTTCGGGACGATCTTCGCGAGGTAGGCCTCGAACTGCGCCGCGATCTTGTCCGGATCCTGATCGGGCACGAGACGCATGCTGATCTTGGCCATGGCGACGGCGGGGATCACGGTCTTCGCACCTTCGCCCGTGAAGCCTGACAGCAAGCCGTTGATCTCGACGGTCGGTCGCGCCCACGTGCGCTCCAGCGTCGTATAGCCGCTCTCGCCGAACAGGCGCGGCGCGCCGAGATCCTTCCGGTATCGCGTTTCGCTGAACGGCAGCTGCTTCCACTGCGCCCGCTCCTCGGACCGAAGGTCACGCACATCGTCGTAGAAGCCGGGAATCTTGATCCTCCCGCCGCGATCCTTGAACTGCGAAATGACCTGCCCGAGCACGTACGCAGGATTCGCGACGGCACCGCCGAACGATCCGGAGTGCAGGTCGCTGGCTGTTCCTGTCAGGTCAAGCTGAAAGTACGCGAGGCCGCGCAGGCCGTAGCAGATCGACGGCACGCCGCGGTCGAACATCGTCGAATCCGAGATGACGACGACGTCAGCGGCGAGCTCTGTCTTATGCGTGCGGACGAAGTCGTCCAGATGCGTGCTGCCGACTTC
>JBKPMA010000406.1:0-19826 GCA_046731935.1 Acidobacteriota bacterium | reverse complement strand
TCTGTACGCCGTATCGCACAGAGTACCGGGGTGCTTCCTCGACCGACACCACCGTGACGACCCGGTCGGGATCCGGCGGACCGGTAGCGGCCGGCGCGGGGATTGGTGCGCCCGTGTCTCGCGAGACGGCAGGAGCCGCCCCGGGCGATTTGACGGGCTCGAATGTGACCGCCACGCTGGTGAACACGCCGGTGTCGTACAGACGCTTCTGCAGATCCGAGACGAGCGTGGATGTGACCGCCGTACCTGCCTGGAGATCCGCGAAGTCGCTGATGATCTTCGTCAACGTCTGCTGGTTGCCGACGATGCGCAGGTCGTCCACGACGCGGCGCTGCCCTTCGGTGACGTTGAACACCGCTTTGACCATTGCCGATTCGCGGTCCACCGTCGGCTGCACGCGCACATCGGCATCGTCGAACCCCTGTGAGACGTAGAACGACTGCAGGCGGACGCGGGCATCGCGCACTTCGGCGATCCGCAGCTGCGAACCCGGGGTAAGGCCGATGATGCGCTGGATTTCTGCGAGCGGGCGCGCCTTGGCGCCGCGAACGTCGACCGACTCGATCCGGTATGGGCGTCCTTCCGTGATCTCGATGGGAAGCTCGGCGCGCGTTCGCACGACCCGGACTGGTGACGTTTCGATCTTCACGTCCAGGTAGCCCTGGCGCCGGTACGCAGCGGCGAGCGGTTGTTCGATGGTTTCCGGATCGTACCATCCGGATTGCTGCAGATTCCCAACCTGCAGCAGCGCGAGGAGGTCCGCATCCTTGAACGCCGTATTTCCGGTAAAGACGATCGCGCGATCCTTGACCTGAACACCAGGCTCGACCGACATCTTGAAGGCCAGCCTGTCACGGGTGCTTTCGACGGTCGTCACCGTCACGCGGGCGTTCATGTAGCCATCGTCAACGAGATGGTGTCGCGCGAGTTTCGCGAGGTCGTCGGCCAGGAACTCGTCGGTCAATGCGTCGCCCCAGAGCGCATCCATCCGCTCAAGGACGTCATTGGGAAATTTGTGTCCCTCGATCGTGAGGACCGACTTCGGGCCGCGCCTGATCTCGTGTTCGATCGCGACGCCGGCGTCCGACGCTGCATGCAGCGAGCGCACCTGCGCCTGGAGATATCCGAGCTTGTGGTAGTAGTCGAGCAGCCGCGTCGAATCGTCCTGCAGCTTCCACACGTCGAATCGATCGCCCGCCTTCAGGCGTATCTGATTCCGCAAGACCTGCTGCGAGATCCCGTACGTGCCGTTGAACGTCACCTTGGTAATCTTGGGTTTCGCCGCTGCCTTCTTCTGGTTGACGGGCGCACGCTTGACCCCGCCGCCGAACGTCCGCTCTTGCCGGATTTCTACGGCGCCACTGCGCCCTTCGCGCGAGATCAGCCGCAGGGACGTGCTCCGGAGCGGCCGGTACGTGGCCAGCCACGACAGCTTCCCGTTCTGCAGGTCCTGCGAGAACACCATCTGCACCTGCGGTGTCAACGATTTGCTGACGTTCAGGCTCGTGCTCGCATCGATGCCGCCGGCGATGAGGTCGAGATCGGGAACGCCGATCGAGACGGCGTCGAGCCCGACGGCCTGCGCCGCGAACCCGAACAGATCGCTCGACAGGGATTCGACGACACGCTCCTGATCGACGATGTCGCCCCGTCGAGCGGATTCACTGGCGGTCCGCCCTGTCACCAACAGCGATCGAAGATCGGATTCCGAGAGCGGCGGATCGGACCGCAGGCTCGTGCGAAGTGCGTCGACCGAGCCGGTCACGGTCATCGTGACGTCGTAGTTGGCGATGCGCGTGTCCGCCGTGATATCGAGCACTGGCTCGATACGACGGGGATTCGAGAACGTGATGGTCCCGCGCTCGACGCGATACGTGCGTCCGCCGGCCCGGAGCTGTCCTCCCTCACCCAACACGACCGTCCCCATCAGGGTAGGAGCGTTCAGCGTGCCCTGGAGCCGCAAATCTGCGCCGAGCTCGACGCGCCCGACGTTCGTGTCGAGGCTGAGTGTCTCGCTCGATTTCACGGCGATATCGAGGGCGACCGGCGTGGTTTGGCGCCGGGCGTTGCGCCGTCCGGCGCCTCCGCCCCCACCTCCGCCGCCCGTCGTCGGAGTGCCGTAGGCCTGCTGCAGCTGCGTGATGACGTTCCGCAGCGCCAGGATCGACCCGCGGTAAGGCTGCGGCAGGAACGACACGTTGCCGGTGATGACTGGCTTACCGTTCGCGACCGCGTATTGGACGTCGATGTCGACTTCCGCGCGCGGCCCATCGGCGACCACCTGGATTGGAACGGCCACCGCTGTGAACGACAGAGTGGGCGTCGCAACTCCCGATAGGTCGTACGTGCCGCGGATCAGGATCGGCGCGCCATTCGCTTCACCCGTGACATCGTCGACGACCGCCCGGCCCTGTGTGAAGAAGATGTCTCCGCTGACGCTGGCGAACGACAGCCGCGGAATGGCGACCCGCAGCGCGGCGTTGTCGAGGTGCACGGTCCCATCGACGCGCGGTGCCATGGCAGGGCCGCGAACCACGAGGTCGCTGACGATCGTGCCGGCGACGGGCATGCCGAGAAGGGGCTGGAGCGGCGGCAGGCCGAGAGGTCCGGCAATCCGCAGGTCGAGTGTGGGCTGATCGCCAGCGAAGGCCATCGATCCGGAGATGACGAGGTTGCTCCTGGGCCCCGTGAGCGTCCAGGGATCGAGTTCGGCGCGGCCATTCGCGATACGGATCCGGCCTTCGCCCGTCTGTTCGATCTTCGAGCTTCCAGACGCCACGGACGCCTGGGCGACGGAGAGCGAGCCCGTCACGGCATCGAAACGCGGACGTGTCGCGGAGAGCTCCAGCGTTGCGTCGAGACTGCCGGATGTGGGCGTGTCGCGAGGCATCCGTGCGGCGAGGAGTTTGCCGAGGTCGCCGGCGACGTGCGCGGTAAGCGTCGCAGGCGCTGCTGTGGGTGCGGTCGAGGCCTCGGGCAACCAAGGCAGCAGACCGTGCAGCCAGTTGAGCGGGGCCTTGCCGCTTGCGGTTGCGGTGAGGTCGCCCCATTGTGCCGCCGCCTGTTCGACGGTGAAGCCCTCTGGGGTGAGCGCCGCCCGCGCTCGTACGCCAGTGACCGCCGCTGTGCCGACCTGCAGCGTCCCGCCGTCCACAGACGCCGTTCCGGTCACCCGCGGCGCGTCGGGAGCGCCGTTCGCCGAGACCACGACCGACACCTGTCCGGCGGTCGCGACGACCTTGTCGAACCCCACGGCTGACGCCACGTCGGTGAGGTCCTTGGCCGCTCCGTCCAGCCGCACGTTCAGCTGTGAACGCGGGTCGTTGGCATCGAGCACGCCGGAGCCCGTCACGGTCGCCGCGCCCACATGGGCGGCCAGATCCTGTATCGCTACGCGCCCTCGCGCGGCTTCGACGTGGAGTGCGCGATCCAATGCGACGGTCAACGGCTTGGGTTGATCCGCAACGGCGATCAACGTCAGCGTCGCAGGCTCCAGATCGAGCGTGACGGCCCCATCGAGTGGCGAACGCGGGTTGCCCGCAAACGATGCCGCACCCGTCACCCGGCCCTGTATGCGTTCCGCGAGTGCCGGCCAGCCGGCCCGCGTCAGCACGTCCGCAAGGTCGACCTCGCGCGCGTGCAGCACGGCGTCGAGCCGCGGCCGATCGTCGAGCGTGAACGTGCCTTCCGTACTGAGGTGGAGATCCGGTGCGCCGAACGTGAAACGGCCTGCGCCGGCTCGGGCGTCGACCGTAGCCTCGAGCGCCCCCGCTCGCGCATCACCCCAGCTGGCGTCGACGGCAGTCAGTTGCACCTGGCCGGTCGGATGCGCAATTGAACCGCTCGTGTTGATCCGCCCTGAAATGGTGGCGGCTCCCGGCACCGCCACGACGCAGGTGGGCATGGTGGGCTCGCATTTCGTCACCGGCCAATTGCGCGCGGTGAGATCGAGCGCCTGCTCGCCCGAATCGAGGCCATACCAGCCGCCCCCCTGAAGCTGACCGGATCCTGCAGTCGCATCGAGGGACGTGAAGTCCACCCGGCCGCTGCGAACCGTGTAATCGGTTGACAGTCGGTCGGCGTGCTGGCCGGCGGCGATGACATCAGTTCCGTCGAGATGACCCGCCAGCTGCCATGCTGTCGTTGTGCCGCTGAGCTCAGCTTGTGCCTGGGCCGCACCTGTGATGCTCGCGGCGGCTGCCGGACTGAACCAGGCTATCAGGGGAGAGATGTTCGGGCTCGTCACCGCGATCGAGCCGGCGAGCGCTCCATTCTCGGCGTGTTGGACGTCTGTCGCCGTCACATGCGATCCGGCGATCGTGACGTCAGCGGTGTGCACGCCCTGCGACGACCGTGACGCGAACGCATGGCCTTGCGCGGTTCCCTGCCCGACGCTGTCGATGACGAGCGCTGGCATTAGGAAATCCGCGTCTGCGGTCGGATCGTTGAAGCGGCCGCGCAGCGTGACGTCTGCGGCTACGGGACCGCGAAGCGTCGAGATGAACGCTCCGGGCTCCGGCACGCCGAGTCTGTGCGCCACGGACACGAGGCTGTCGAGGCTTGGCCCAGTGACGTGGGTCTGTCCTCCGAGCGCTGATTGCACGAACGGACGCGTGCCGACACCGATCGTGACCAGGCCGCGCATAGCCACCGAGTGGGCTGTCGTGAGCGCGTGATCCACCTTCCATGCACCCTGGCGCGCGGACACCTTGGCGATTCCGGCAAGCGGCAGCTCGTTCCCTGCAGTTGGGTCGAACCGAGTAGAGGCGTCGAAGTCCAATGCCGCCAGGCCCGTCTTCATCCAGCGAAGCGTGCCAGTGCCGGTGAGGCGCGACGAGAAAAGCGGCATCGCCGGCGACGTCACGACGCGGATCGCGCGAAACTCCACGCTCGACCACGCGGCGCGCAGCTCACTCGGACCTCGATGCGAGAACGCGAAGTGACCCGTCGCCTTGAGGTTGCCCCACGGCGCTCGCACATCCGAGCTCGTGAGGTCGATGCCTGGGCGGGAGATCACGACGGAGGATGCCATGGTCCCCGTCGGCAGATCGCCGAGGCCCATTCGCGGCGACCGCACATCGAGCGCCACCCGGAGGTTCTGCCACGTGCCGCTCACGGTGCCGGAGGTGGCGACCGGTCCTGAGACGTCCAGATCGATGTCGAGCGCGCGGAGACTCCGGGCCATATCGAATTGCCCGCCGATGGAAAGGCCAACCGCACCATCCATACCCCAGCTGAGCGGCCCGTGAACGGCCAGGTCTCCCTCGGTCATTCCGATCGAGGTGTTGTCGAGGCGTACGCCGCGTCGATTGAATCCGAACCCGGTTGCGACGCGGGTCAGTGTGGTATGCCAGCCGCCGACGGAGAGGCTGCCTGGGGCACCGACAGTCAGACGCCCTGTGACGTCGTTCGGGATGACTCCACCAAGCGTCAACCGCAGCTGTTGCAGATCGACCTTGAGGTTGTGCGGCCGATCGTCATACGAGAGATCCGCATCGCGCAGGACGATGCGATCGATCCGCACGCCTCCGCCACCCGACTTGTTCGAACCACCCTTCAACACAGGAAGGTTGTTCGTGCCATCGTCGTTGAAGGCGAGCACGATGCGCGGGCGCGAGATCTCGACCGACCACAAGTGCACGGGGCCCCGGACCGAGGCCCATGCGACGTCGATGTCAACGCGCGACGCTTTGAAGAATGGCCGGTCGGGCGTCCGCCGGTTCGCGAGCGAGAGATTGGTCAGGTTGCCGCGAAGGGTGAGCAGGTTGTAATCGAGGGAGTCCGCGCGGAGAAGAATGTCGAAATGTGAGGACAGCCAGGACGCCGCCGAGGACAGGGCGCGCCCGCGAACGAACGAGGTGTGGATGGCGATTCCTGCGACGAGCAGGAGCACGAGGACGACCGTCGCGAGACGGACCAACAACCGCCGGGGACGCTTCCCCGGAACCTCGGGTTGCTGGATATCAGAATCGACGGTCGTATCCACTCACAGGAACAGGGGCGGTGCTGTTCTCGAGCCAGCCCCACCGAAGATATCACCGCCAAGGACATCCGGCAGCCGTCGCTTCTGCTTGAGATGGCGACCGTTGACACGCCTGATCTCCAAAGGCCGTGCCACACGCCGGGTTATAGCACTCAGTCGAGTCAATCGGGAATCGGACCCCTCAGGCAACACGCCGCCGGTCCGGCCGTTCACAGCTGGCGACCATGTCCGAAAACGACTAGTCGGTGGTGGCAGGCTGCCGTATCGTGAGGTGTGACTTCGGTGCAGCTTGCCTGGCGGCGGGCGCGGCTCGCGCGCGACCCGCGCTTCGACGGACGGTTCTTCATCGCCGTGGTGACGACCGGCATCTATTGCCGGCCGATCTGTCCGGCGCCGAGCCCGCTGGAGCGCAACGTGCGGTACTTCGCCACAGCCGCTGGCGCAGCCGCTGCCGGGTTCCGGCCCTGCCTTCGCTGCCATCCCGAGGTTGCGCCGGGAACGCCGGCCTGGCAGGGCACATCGGCTACGGTATCGCGAGGTCTCCGGCTGATCGACGAGCACGGCCTCGACGGTCTGCGAGTGGAAGCCTTGGCGTCGAGCCTCGGCATTGGATCGAGGCATCTGCACCGTCTGTTCGTCGAGCACATAGGCGCATCGCCACACGATGTGCTTCACACGCGGCGACTGCACCTCGCGAAACAACTGCTCGACGGTACTTCTCTGCCATTTGCGACGATTGCCTCCGCGGCGGGCTTCGGCAGTGTCAGGCGGTTCAACGCAGCGATCAGGAAGACCTGGCAGCGCACGCCGACAGCCATTCGCCAGCGTTCCGCCTCCGCCAAACCGCCGGCCTACTGTCTGCGCCTCTCGTACCGGCCGCCGTACGACTGGGCCGCCATGCACCGGTTCCTGGCCGCGCGCGCCATCGACGGGATCGAGTCGGCCGACGGCAACACCTACGCGCGCTCGTTCGACCTGGCAGGAACCGTGGGGATGTTCGAGGTCCGCCACGATGCCGAGCAACGCGGTTTCGACGTGTTCGTGTCGTCGGAGGATGCGCGAGTGCTCTATCGCGTGCTCGCGCGCGTAACGCACGTGCTCGATCTGGACGCGGATCCCGCTGTCATCGCGGCCATCCTCGGTCGGGATTCGCGCCTGTCCGCCAGCGTCAGGCGGCAGCCCGGGTTGCGAGTGCCGGGTGGCTGGGACGGCTTCGAAATTGCCGTCCGCGCCATCGTCGGACAGCAGGCCTCAGTGGCTGGCGCCCGGACGCTCCTGGGTCGAATGGCTGACCGATTCGGACGGAGGATTGAAGTCGGCGAGCGGCAGTGGCGTGTGTTTCCGAGCGCTGACGTGTTGGCGCAGGCTCCGCTCGAGAGCCTCGGCCTCACCGCTCAACGTGGAGCGGCGCTTCGCGCGTTGTCGAGCGCAGTCGCAAGCGGCCGGCTCAACCTCGGTCGCGACGCCGATCCGGCCGCCACGCGTGATGCGCTGCGAGCCATCGCCGGCATAGGACCGTGGACGACGGAGTACATCGCCATGCGCGCGCTCGGAGATCCCGATGCGTTTCTGGCGGAGGATTTGATTGTCGCCCGCGCGGCGGGCGAGCGCGGACGTGCGCTGTTGCAGCTGGCGGAACGCTGGCGGCCGTGGCGCGCGTATGCGGTCATGCACTTGTGGATGGGAGGCGGAGATGGCACCCGCACTGACACACACGTTCGTCGAGAGCCCGGTCGGGCCGCTGCTGCTGGTGGCTCGCGGCGCGGAGCTGGTTCGCCTGCACTTCGTGTCCGGCCGCAAGCCGGTTGACGTTCCAGCCGGATCCGTCGAAGACGCATCGACGTTGCGGAGTACACGCGAGCAGTTGACGCAGTACTTCAACGGGACGCGCAGGGTATTTGACGTTCCGCTCGCACTCGAAGGCACGGCATTTCAGCGGCGCGTCTGGACGGCGCTCTGTGAGATCCGGTACGGCGAGACGATCAGCTATGGGCAGCTCGCCCGGCGGATCGGGCAGCCAACCGCCGTACGAGCCGTCGGACTGGCGAACGGGTCCAATCCCATCGCGATCATCGTCCCCTGTCACCGGGTGATTGGCGCGAACGGCACGCTGACAGGCTATGGCGGCGGGCTTTCGACCAAAGCCAGGCTGCTCGATCTGGAGAAGGGCGCGGGGGTCGGGCTCTTCGAGCTACTGGGCGTTGAAGCCGGTTGACACGCCGCGATACACATCGAGCGCCGCCCGCATCGAGTCGAACGCGATCTCATTGCGATCCACCTTCTCGGGATCGAGCCAGACCACGCTGTCGACGGAGTCGAGCGCGCGCACGCCATCGGGACTTATAGCGCTCGCAAGATAAAACAGATCGAGCGTCGTGTACGTCACCCCCGCGTACAGATACTTGTTGGGGTGTGAGCTGAGGTAATGGAGCGCGGTCAGCTCCAGCCCTACCTCCTCGCGCACTTCGCGCGCCAGCGCCGTCTCTGCGTCTTCACCCGGATCGACGAACCCGCCTGGCAGCCCCAGCTTGCCCTTGCCTGGATCCTTTGCACGCCGGATGAAGAGCACGTGGCTGTCGCTCCTCACGATCAAGGCCGCTACGGCGCCGGCGGCATTGAAGAACAGTGTGAATCCGCACGCCGCGCAGCGGAACGGCCCGGCGAGCGGCGGCTCGGCCGGTGCGACCGAAGCTCCGCAGCGCGGACAGTAGGCAAAGTGGCGCAGGATTTCCATGCGTCCATCATAATCGGGCTATCATTCGCGTCTCGGGAGCGGGATCCCAGGAGCGCGCGAGGAGGCTGCCATGCAGTACGAATCCGGTGACGACAAGTACGTCGAGGATCGCCGAGGCCAGGGGATTGTGGGCCGCGGTCTGCCTATCGGCCTGGGCGGCCTGATCGTACTTGCGCTCCTCAGTTGGGCAACCGGCACCGACTTTCTTTCACTCCTCGGTCCCGCTGTACAGCAAGGCGCGCCCTCTGACACGACGACGGGCCCCGTCCAGAGCTCTCCTGAAGAGGACCAACTGAAATCGCTCGCCGGTGCGGTCATGACGGACCTGAACGAGCAATGGGAGCGGCTGCTTGCCGGGCGATATCGTCCGACCTCGCTGGTGCTGTTTCGCGATCAGGTGAATGCGGAAGGATGCGGGCTCGCGCAGTCCGCGTCTGGACCGTTCTACTGTCCGGGCGCACAGAAGGTGTACCTGGATCTGGGGTTCTATCAGGAGCTGAAGGAGCGATTTGGTGCGCCCGGCGACTTCGCGCAGGCGTACGTGATCGCGCACGAAGTCGGGCATCACGTGCAGACGCTGCTCGGCATCGAGAGTCAGGTGCGCCGCGCGCAGCAGCAGCGGCCCGAGCTCGAGAACGAGCTGTCGGTCCGGCTCGAGCTGCAGGCCGACTGCTATGCCGGCGTGTGGGGGCATATCGCGTCGCAGCCGGGACGGTTTCAGCGTGAACGCAAACCTGAGCTCGAGCCGGGCGACGCAGAAGAGGGATTGCGCGCGGCGGCATCGATAGGCGACGACCGTATGCAGAAGATGGGCGGCGGTGTCGTCACGCCGGAGCGGTTCACGCACGGCTCGTCGGCCCAGCGCGTCACGTGGTTGAAGCGTGGTCTCGAGAGCGGATCGGTCGACGCCTGCGATACTTTCGGCACGAAGTGAGCCCTACCGGGCGATTGGCCGATCGCCCGCGCCCTCGTGAGACAATGTAGGACCAGCCCACCACGGTCTGGTCCCATCCCATGCACGCGCTGATCGATCTATTCCTGCACCTCGACGTACATCTGGCCGAGATCACGGCCTCGTACGGCCTCTGGATCTACGCGATCCTGTTCGCGATCATCTTTGCGGAGACGGGCCTTGTCGTGACGCCGTTTCTGCCGGGCGATTCGCTGCTGTTCGCCTGCGGTGCGCTGGCGGCGACCGGTGTCTTCAATCCGTTGCTCACCGTCATCCTGCTTGCCGTGGCGGCAATCGTCGGGAACACCGTCAACTATTCGGTCGGACGCTACGTGGGCATGCGCGTCTTTACGGCCGGCGGCACCGGCGGGTGGACGGATCGTTTACTCAATCGCAAACATCTCGAGCGCACGCATGCGTTTTTCGAACGCTACGGCGGAAAGGCGATCGTTCTCGGCCGCTTCGTGCCGATCGTGCGAACGTTCGTCCCGTTCGTCGCAGGTGCGGCCGAGATGACGTACGCGCGCTTCACGTTCTTCAACGTGACCGGCAGCTTCGCCTGGGTGGGCCTCTGTTTCGGGGCTGGGTATCTGTTCGGCAACGTGCCCATCATCAAGAACAACTTTTCACTTGCGGCCCTGGGCATCGTGTTCATTTCGGTGCTGCCGATGGTGTTCGAGCTGCTGCGCCACCGCCGTCCCGGCGGTTCGGTGGGCGGCACCGCCTAGCCCCACACCGCCCGAACCGGAACTACCACGGGCGGCTCAACGTCTCTTCCTTCGGTGCCTGCCAGCCGCCTGCGGTGGACGTGTCGTTCCATGATCACTTCACGGCTCCGCATCCCTGGATTGTTGATGCTGCTCCTGCTGGGTATCATCGGCAGCTCCGGCCTCACCGCCGCACCCGCGCGCTCCGAGTCCAGCCTCGACCGCTTCATGGCGGATGTGCTCGCCCGCCGTGACGAGAACTGGCGCAAGCTCCAGCAATACGTTCTGGATGAACACGAGGTCGCCGAGGTGCTGGGCCCTGGCCGCACCCGGTTGTACGGAATGGTGCGCGACTACGCGTGGTACATCCGGGACGGCACGTTCATCCGCAGCCCCATCCGGTACGACGGCGTCACGTTGAGCGAAGCCGAGCGCCTGAAGTACGAGCAGGAGTGGATCACCCGCGAGAAGAATCGCGACAAGCCCAGACACGACGCGACCGCAGCTGCTGAACCCACGGCTCCGGCAGCCCCGGCCGACCCAGGACAACTCGCGCAACTCGCTCGAGAACCGCAGTTCGTGTCGGCGGCCTACTTCCTGCGCTTCAAGTTCGAAGCGGGCCACTATGCCTTTGCCGGACGCGAAACGCTGGATGGTCGCGAGGTCTACCGCATCGAGTACTACCCTGAGCGCCTGTTCAACAGCGACCATGACGAGGACGACCCCGTCGGCGCCGACCAGAAGAAGAGCGACACGACGGACGGGAAGCAGAGCGCACAGGGAGACGGCAAGCAGGGCGGCAAGAAGGGCGGGAGTCAGGGAGAGAGCGACGAGGACCAGCGTTTCGAGCGCCAGATGAACAAGGTCGCGCTCATCACGCTGTGGGTGGAGCCGAAGGATCACCAGATCCTGCAATACACCTTCGACAATATCGGCTTCGATTTCATGCCCGCGCGATGGCTGGTGCGCATCGACACGATCCACGCGTCCATGCGGATGGGCGAAGCGTTCCCGAACGTGTGGCTGCCCCGTCAGATCGAGGGCAAAGGCGATGCGTCGCTCGCCACCGGATCGTTCGAGGTGCGTTATCGCACCAGTTACCTGAACTACCGAGAGGCTGAGACGAAGGGACGGCTGCGATGATCCGCGCCGTCCTCCTGGCGCTGACGCTGGGGCTGGGAGGCACGGTTTCCGCAGCCACGGCCCAGACCAGCACACCTGCGGGTGGCGAAGTCATCGCCGCGATCCGCGTCCACGGCAATCACACCACGCCTGACGATGACGTGATCCGCCTGGCGGGGGTCGCTCCCGGCCAACCCTTCACGCCCACGACGCTCGACTCGGTCGCTGCCGCGTTGCGGAAGAGCGGCAGGTTCCGGTCAGTGGAGGTCCGCAAGCGATTCGTGTCGTTTGACGATCCGAATGCCGTCATCCTCGTCATCATCATCGAGGAGCGTCTTGGGATCTCAGTCGGCGAGCCCACACCCGGCCCCATGCGGCGGCTGAAGGCCGGAACGATGTGGCTGCCGGTGCTGAACTACGAGGACGGCTACGGCTGGACGTACGGCGCGCGGTTCGCCTTTCCCGATGTGTTGGGGCGTGGCACGCGAATCGCCATACCGCTGACGTGGGGCGCGGAGCGCGAAGCCAGCGCCTCCGTCGAGCACACGTTCGATCGTGGTCCAGTCACGCGCATCATCGGTACCGGCGGTGTCTGGAGGCGCGAGGTGCCAGCCTTCGACACGCCAGCACTGCGAAGCGGCGGTACTCTGCGCGTCGAGCGCGCGTTCACGTCGTCCGTGAGGGCCGGATTCGAGGGTGGCGCGGAGCACGTCTCGTACGACGCCGTGGATCAAGCGCAGCATCACATCGAGGCCGACGTTGTGTTCGACACGCGGAAGGAGCCCACGTTTCCGCGTCAAGCCGTGTTCGCGCAGGCCGGAGTGGACTGGCTCTGGTCCGGCGGGGCAGCGATCGCCCGCCCGCGCGCCGATCTCCGCGGATACCTCGGCTTGCCGGCGCGGTTCGTGTTCGTCGTCCGCGGACTCTATCAGGGCGCCTCGGATCCGTTGCCGCCATGGGAGCAGCCGATGCTTGGTGGAACGGCTTCGCTCCGGGGTTTCCGCGTGGGCTATCGGTACGGCGATCAGCTCGCGTCCGTGTCAGCGGAGCTGCGCCATCCGCTGTCGTCGCCGCTCAGTCTCGTGAAGATGGGATGGGCCGTGTTCACCGATGCAGGAACGACGTACGCGGCGCACACATCATTGGCAGACGCCCGCTTCGACCAGGGCGTCGGTGCCGGCGTGTTTCTCACGGCACCGGTGCTGTCGCTCCGGGTCGACGTGGCTCACGGCATCTCCGCGGGCACACGTGGTCATGTATCGATTGGCGTGCGCTTCTGAGCTGCTTACTTGACCTTGCGGGTGAGGGCGCCCTTCACGTCCACTCCGAACTGCGGATGTTCGCGCGTGCCGCTGATGTGAATCGGCACGACGGTGCCGGCGTCGTGGCGGGCGAAGAGCGGGTCAATGACCTTCAATAGCACGCTCTTCATCCCAGTCGTCATCTGAGACAATTTGGCCTGCAAGCGCACCGACCCGTCGAATGCCATTTGTTCGGTCACGAGGCCGTAGGTGCCACGTACCGCTACCGTGGCACCAGGGATGGCGAACGCGAGATCCGGCAGGTTCAGGGTTCCGTCGGTAAGCGAGAAGTGGCCCTTGAAATTGGAGGCCACGTTGGTCACGTTCTCATCGTTCGGCCGGCCCTGACCACGGCGGCTGAACTCATCCATCTTCGCCTGCACTGTGCTCCCGGTGAAGATAGCGCGCTGCAGTGAGAACTGTCCTTTCAATTGCAGCCGCTCGACGACACTGCGCTTTCCCGGTGGAATCCTGACCGTTGACGTCACGGACACCAGACCCCTCAGGATCGGCGGGTCGGCCTTCACCGCCAGCTGGAGGAAGTCGTCGATGCGACCGCCGTCGACCCGGGTTTCCAACGTGACAGTCCGTCCATCCACGCCAACGTGGCCCTCGATCTTTCCCTTGGCGAGGATGGGGGACCTTCGCAGGCGCGCCTTGACCTCGTCGAGGTACGTGTCGCCGTCAGTGCCGTCTACACATGCCTTGAACTCTGTGGTCAAAGGCATGGCGTGCCGTGCGGTATCGAGCGAGAAATCTGGCGTGTCGGTCTTGCCTTCAACCAGGATTTGTTCGAGCACTCCGTCGAAACGGCCATCTGACGAGAGGATGCCGCCGATGCCCTTGATGGTTCCGAGATCGGCCTTGTCGAACCGATACGTGCCTGACACCGCTGCGAGTCCAGGGTCTGTTTTCACCCACGGGCCGAAACGTCCCTTGGTGCGGATTTCACCACGCGGGATCGGATTTGTCAGGACCGCATCGAAATCGAGCGGCTGATCGAGCGTGACGCGCTCGACGCTCAACGACTCGATGGTGAAGACGCGCGGCAGCTTCTTCTGCTCGCGCGGCACCATGGTGATCGTTGTTCCTGGCGCCGAGAGATGGGCGACGAGGACCGGGGAGGACTTGGCGGTTTCGTGCGGCGCGGTTTGGGGATGCAGGCGCTCGCCCTGACACCCGCCGTGCTCTTTGCCACGAACGCCCGTGTCCTCGGTCTTAGGGGCAATCGTGATGCGCAGCCCCTGGAGGTCCAGATTCTCGACTCGATGTGTTGGCTTCAGCAGGTCGGGCCACGTCGCCGTCGCGTGGAAGCGGTCGACGGAGAGGAGTGGCGTCGTACTCGGACGATTGTGCGGGAACAGTTTGAGGCCGCCGCCATCGATACGAGGCGATGGCAGCAGCGTGACGTGTAAGTCTTTCAACTCGACGGTGGCATCGAAGTGCTCGGCCAGCAGCCTTTCGACGCGCCAGCGGATGTCGCGATCGGTCGGAAAGTAATGCGCCGCGACCGCAACCAGAATAACAACGGTTAGGCCGACTGCGAGGGCGGACCACGCCAGAACCCGACGGGTCGTCACGAGGACAAGTATCCTTTAGCAGATGTCATGGATGAACGTCAGCCTCGCGTGCGGGCTGCTCGTGCTGACTGTCTCTCCAGCTGCCAAGTCCGTGCCAGGTGTCAGGGTTATTGTTCATGGTCGTGCAATGATGCCCGGCGAAGTCCTCACAGTCGACGTTCAGGTGCCTGGTGATGTGACTGCCGTCACCGTGTCAGGACTGGGTCAGGACACCACGGCTTGGAGTATCGGCGAGGGCCGCTGGCGCGCGTTGATCGGCATCGACTTGGATGTGACGCCCGGACCGCAGGTCGTCACGGCGTCGGCGCGAGCGCGTCGTGGCGACCCGCTGACCGGGCAGACATCCTTCGACGTGGAGCCGAAGGAATTCCCGACGCGCACGCTCACAGTGGACCCGAGGTTCGTCACCCCACCACGCAGTGTGCGGCCGCGGATCGAACGCGAAGCCGCCGAACTTGGTCGCTTGTTTCAGACCGCGACTCCGACAGACACGTGGCCTGGCGCCTTCGAAGTGCCCATCACCGGCGCCCTCGTCTCAGGCTTCGGCGTGCGCAGCGTGTTCAACGGACAGCCGCGTGCTCCGCATGGCGGCGCCGACTTCGCCAGTCCGCTCGGTACGCCGGTGGCGGCGCCGAATGCCGGGACCGTCGTGCTTGTCGGCGATCTCTATTTCACCGGTAAAACCGTTGTCCTCGATCACGGTGCGGGCGTGGTGTCGTTGTTCGCGCATCTTTCCCGCGTTGATGTCACTCAGGGAGAATCCGTCACCAGAGGCACCGTACTCGGCGCAGTCGGAGCGACCGGCCGCGTGACAGGACCACACCTGCACTGGACCGTGCGGCTGCACGGTACACACGTCGATCCGATGTCTCTCGTGTTCGCGTCTACGATCGACGTACCTTGAGCCAGGGCTGGCCGTCGCAGTCGATGCCGGGCAGTTCTTCGACGACGAGACCGCGGCTCAGACAGGCATCCTGCACCCATCCGCGTGCGTGGCGGATCACACCTGCCGTCGCCGACTCGTGACTGGTACCGACCCAGCGGTCGCCCTGGTAATCATCGGCCGCGGACGTTGCAGGTATGTACGAGGCGAGCAACACCGCGTCCGGCGTGCCCGTGCGGACGAAGTTGTCGAGCATGATGCCGATCTGTGCCTTGCTCGCATGCGACCAGATCGACCCCGCGACAAAGAAATCGAACTGGCGTTCAAAGACACTGAAATCGAATCGCGGATTGAAGTCGAACGATGGGCGCTTGGCCTTGACTTCGTCCACCTCGAACAGGCATTGCAGACCGAACTCCACGCGCTGCCACGCTGGTTCCAGGCCGCAATAGCGATCGGCATCGAGGAACTTGATGAGCCAATAGCCGACGCGAAGGCATCCGCAGCCGATGTCGAGGAGGGAGGAATCTGGCTGGAGTCCGGCCTGGAGAAGCCTGATGAAGTGTGTTCGTCCGCCTTCTTCGAACGTGCCGGTGGGCACGCCGAGGAATCCGTGCCTTGCCATCATGATCTCGCCGCGGGCCTGGACGCTGGTCACCAGGGCCCCCACGGCGAGCACGTACACTTACAAGGACAGCGAGAGGTCTGCCGCCCGCGGGCGGGGAAAGACCGCACCTGGTTGGCGCACGGCCGCATTGCGTATCATCCTAGCCGAAACCGATGAGGTGCTGTCGAGCTTGTCGCGGTTTAGGTCCCACTCTGGCTGGGACCCGGACCCGGACGACGGCGCCGGGAGCTCACCCTGGACGTTCACCTGATCGACGGGACCTACGAGTTATTCCGGTATTTCTACGCTCTTCCCTCGGCGAAAGACGCGGACGGCAGGGAGGTCGGAGCCGTGCGGGGCGTCGTCGCCTCGGTGCTGGCGATGATCACCGATGGCGCCCGCTACGTCGGTGTCGCGACCGACCATGTGATCGAGTCCTTCCGCAACCGGCTCTGGAGCGGCTACAAGACCGGCGAAGGCATCGACCCCGATCTACTCTCGCAGTTCCAGCTGCTCGAAGACACGCTCACGGCAGCCGGAATCGTGGTCTGGCCCATGATCGAGTACGAAGCAGACGACGCCCTGGCGTCGGCGGCCGCGGCAGCCGCCCGTGACGAACGGGTGACTCGCGTCGTCATCTGCACGCCGGACAAGGATCTGGCCCAGTCTGTCCGGGGCACCCGGGTCGTCCAGTTGAACCGGCGGACGCGCACGACGGTCGACGAGGCAGGCGTCATCGCCAAATTCGGCGTCCCGCCGGCGTCGATTCCGGACTTCCTGGCGCTCGTCGGTGATGCCGCGGATGGGTATCCAGGTCTGAAGGGATGGGGCGCGAAGTCGGCCGCGGCGGTGCTGGCGCGATTCGGCCATCTCGAGTCCATACCTGCTGACTGGAGGACCTGGGGTGTCAATGCAGCGAGCCCGGCCACTCTCGCCGCGACACTCGTGCGCGAGCGCGAGCACGCGCTGTTATTTCGCACGCTCGCGACGTTGCGGGACGATTTGCCGTTGTTTGATTCCGTGGACGCGCTCGAGTGGACGGGACCGACGCCTGCGTTCGCGCCACTGGCCGCTCGCTTCGAAGCCGCCAAGACCGGGCCGCCCCGCAAACGGTGAAGCCGGGGCAGATTGGATGATGAAGCGAATGGTCCCGGCCCACATCCCTAGTGACCTCCGGGACCGATGTCGACGGCAATCCGCCGCCACTCACCCTGACGGAATCGCAAGACGCTGAGGAGCGCTCGTGTCATGTGGCCGAGAACGATGGCGAGCCAGATGTCGCCTGGCTGCAGTCCGCGGGTGGCCTGCAGCCACGAGCACAGACCAATCGGCACGATGATCTGCGACACGATGGAGATGTACAGCGGGCTCCGCGTATCGCCCGTACCCTGCAGCCCGCCCGTGTAGCTCAGTGCGACCGTGATGAAGAATCCCGAGACGCTCAGATAGCGCAGCAACTGCTGGCCGATACCCGTCACCTGCGGATCCGTCATCCCGAAGATCTGCAGGAGCAGTTGCGGGATCGCCAGAAAGAGCGCGCCAATGATCGCGGCCACGCCGAGGCCGATCCGCGCCGCGACGGCCACACCGTGCATCGCGCGCTCGGGGTTTCCTGCCCCAAGGTTCTGCCCCGCCATCGTCGCCGCAGCGCCCATGAGGCCGACCGATGTCCACGTGATCAGCGAGAAGAGCTCCGTGTAGCCCACCGCGTATGCGGCCTGTGCCGCCGCGCTGTGCTCGAGCGATCCGACGAATCTGAGGAGCAGTACGCCGGCAACGTTCATCGCGATGCCCTGAACTCCCGTCGGCAGGCCGAAGCGGAACAGGGAGCGGATGATCGTCCAATCAGGACGCGTCTCCATGCCCGAATGGAACTGAATGACCGATCCCGGCGCGAAGAGCTTCCACACACCGTACGCGGCCACGACCGTACTGCTGGCAATCGTGCCGAACGCAGCCCCGATCGTCCCGAAGCGCGGGATCAGCACGACGTTGAACGCGATCGTCAGCGCCGTCATGGCGAGCCCGAGCCAGAGTGGCGTCTTCGGATCGCCGGCAGCCCTGAATGCACCGCTCAGCATGAAGAACATCATCATGCCGAAGATGCCGATGAACATCGTGCGCAGGAACGGCAGCGCTTCGGCCTGTACGATGTCGGCGGCGTTGACGCTCTTCAGGAGCGCGGGCGCTGCGACATAGCCGAAGACAGCCATCAACACCGACAGCATCGAGGCCGTCAGGAAGGCCTGATAGACAACGCGGTTCACCTTCTCGGGCTCGTTGGCGCCAGCGAACCGCGCCACGAGAATACCCATGCCGGTGAACAGCGACGTGATGAACACGATCACGACGACGACGATCTGCCAGCTGACGCCAATCGCCGCATTGCCCGTGTAGCCCACGAAGTGCCCGACCATCACATGGTCGATGATGCCCTGCAGCCCCGCCACGACGTTCTGCAGCATGGTCGGCCATGCGAGACGCCAGACAGCGGGACCGATGGGGCCTTCGACAATGGAGCGGTCGAAGCGGTGCGGTTTCGAAGGGGGGGCGGTCATGCGCGAACGGATTGGGCCTCGAAGTCATACATTTTGCACGATCTGGCCCGGTGAGTTCCGAGCCCACCTCGTGCGAACTGCGTGATTTCAGGGGCGGCCCCTTCGTACTCGCCTGATCGCAGGCTTCGACACGCGTCCGAGAGCCCGCTCTGCGTCTGTACTCAATTGCACACAGGGCACCGCCACGAACGACCTACAGTGTGGTGTTCGACTCCCTCGGAAGCAGGCCTCCCAGCGCTCCCCACACGGCCCGTTTCATCGCCCCAGCGAGTCCTCTTCTTTCCCCGGGCCCACGTGAACTGTGGCGGTACCCGGCCAAGTTTCTCGATTCGAAACGCGGTCCAGTCGGGTTGGCGATCTCGCCAGCGCTCGACAAGGAGTCAGTAATGAACAGATTCAAGAATGCAGCGATCGGTGTCTTCATCACGGCGAGTGCGGTGATGCTTGCGGCACAGGCGGCTCCCAGCGTTCAGAAGGACGTCCCTTCGCTGAAGCACGGCAAGTCGGCGGTCACGGTCTCCGGATGTGTGGCCAACGGTCAAAAGACCGGTGAGTTCATCCTGACGGGTGCCGCACTCGTGCCGGACGCGACGCCGTCTGCGACGGGCACCAGCGGAACTGCCAGCGATGCTCCAATCGCGATGGAGCGTCCGAGCACGTACACGCTCACGGGAGAGAACGTGAAGGGTCACCTCGGCCACAAGGTCGAACTGACGGGCATGTCCTCGCCCAACGCCGCCGTCGCTGACGCGAGTGCGACGGCCACGTTGCCTGCAACGACGGTCGATGCCAAGCCGACCGCCACGACCGGCGCAGCCACGGCAGCGACGCCTGGCTACACGTTCGACGTCAAGACCGTGAAGATGATCTCGACGACCTGTTCGTAAGAGCGCCCCGTACGATCGGTCGAGCAATCGCTGCTCGACCGGTCGCACCAGCGTCCCCCCCGGATCATGGCGTCACAGTGAGCGTGACGCTTTTCCTGACGCCAAATACCCACGCATTGATCACGACGGACGTCTCGGTCGTGACCGCAGACGTGTGCACGCTGAAGGTTCCCGACGTGGCGCCCGCGGGAAGCGTGATGCTTGGCACCGACGGCGAGGCGACGGCCGGAGTGCCGCTCGTGAGGCTGACTGGCACCGAGCCCGGCGCGGCGGGACATGCGAGCGACACCGTTCCGCTGACTGTTCCACCCCCGCGCACTCGATTGGGCGAGAGCGTCAGCGTCTGTGCCCGGTTGGTCAGAACCGTCAGATTCAGCGTTTGAGAGACGCCGCCAACTGTTGCGGTCACCCGGCCAGCCACGTTTGTGGTCGTGGCCGTCGTCGAGACGGTGAAGTCCACTGAGCTCTTGCCGGCCGGTACGATCACCGCCGACGGCACGGACGCCTTGATG
>JBKPMA010000405.1:0-3737 GCA_046731935.1 Acidobacteriota bacterium | reverse complement strand
ACCTGACTCCAATAGTAGGCGCGCTCGAGCGGAACGTAGATCGCGGTGACGCGCGGGTCGCCGATCACTTCGTTGATTGACGCGAAGGTGCGCGTGACCGCCAGCGGCATCAGCTGTTTGACGGCCTCGACAGAGCCTTCGATTGGCGGCACCGCAATCAGAAATCCCGCGCCCTGCTGCAGCGTTTCCAGCGATTCGAACTTTCCTCGATCGTAGTCGTGGACCATGAACCCGAGGTGCTCGTGCTGGTAGGGCTGCGACAGTTCCATTTTCTCCGCACGCGCGACCGTCGCCCGGTAGCCCGTCATCAGGACATCGATACGGCCGCCATCAAGCTCGAGGTAGGGATCCGTCCGTGACACGCGCAGGAATGCCAGGCGGACGCCGAGCTGCGAGGCAAACCGATGAGCGGCCTCGATGTCGTGGCCGACCAGATGTCCGCTCGCATTCACGAACGCCCACGGCATCGCATCGTCGAAGTAGCCGACCCGAAGCACGCCTCTCGCCCTGATCTCTTCGAGGCGGCGCCCTCGCACGCGATTCGCGTCGGCGACGATCGTCGTCAGTTGCTCCGCCGCGGCGAGCGGGGGCCTGAGCTCGAAGGCCGAAAGCGTCGAGAGGCCGGAGGGCGCCGGCGGAAGGACCAAGCTGAAAATGGCGCGGGTGCTGACCGTGAACCCCGCGACGAGCACGATCGTGACTACTGCGAACTGCGCGACACGCGCCAGCGTGACACGCACTCGGCCAAGGCTAGACGTGGTCACCAGAATCGCCAGCGCCGCGACGTGCGTCGCCGCCACCATGGCACCGAAGCGTGCGTTCACGAGGCTCGACATGGTGAACAACGAAAACAGATCCGCTGGGAGCCTGACGATGTTGAGCAGAAACGGCATCGCCGCGTTGATGTTGCCGAAGAGACTCAACGGCCCTGCCGTGACCAGGATGAGCAGGCGCTTCAGACCGAGCTCGCTGCCCGAGAACCAGGCGGCAAACGGGACGAACGCGAGCGTGAGCAGCTTGCCGACGTGCGGAAAATTGATGAGGATCGGGATGGCGACGCTGATCGTGCGATCGACATCGTCGGGCGCCGAGCCCGCTTCGACGACGAGCTCCTTGGCCGATTCCGCGATCAGGGGCAGCACCACGACGGCGTCACCCGCGGCTGCCGCGGTGACGATGGCGCTGCTCATCGTACGCAAGAACCGCATGTACGGCACGCCCGTGAATCGCGAGACGAGTGACGGCAGGATCCACAGCGTGAAGAGCAGCGTCGCGCCGATGTAGAAGTGCAGCCAGACCTGAAGGCGAAGCAGGTCGTCGATGCGCATCTGCCCGGCTGACACCGCCGCAATGGTGAACAGCCCGTACGGCGAAAGGCGGACGATCATCTTGCTCACCCGTCCCATCGCTTCGTTGAAGGCGTCCATCGCCTGCAGCAATGCCGCCTTCCGCTCCTGCGCCATCTGCCCGAGCGCAATGCCGGCGAGAATGCCGAAGACGACCACCGCCGGAATCAGGTTGTTCGACAGGGCGTGAAATGGATTCGCAGGGATGTAGAGGTCCAGCCAGTCGATGGGCGCCGGCGGATCCGACACGTCGAAGACGGGCACGCCGGCAAATGGTGGGAACGCCAGCGGGCTGATCAGTACCAGCACCAGCGCGAGGCCCCACACGAGTACGAGGAGCGCGATCAGATACCTGGCGACAAGCTTGATCTCGGCGGTGCCGCGGCTGCCAAGGCTCGCGATGAGCGAGCCAAGCAAGTACGGCAGCACGTTGACCTGAAGGAGGCGGATGAAAGCCGTCGCGAGGATACTGAGCGGCTGGATGGCATCCCCGAAGACGAGGCCCGTGAGGATGCCGGCGCCAATGCCCCAGAGGATCCGAACAAAGAGTCGATTCTGCTGCTGATCCGAGTCGGCCACTGTTGTTCAGGCTGGGGACTGCGTTCGCTGGCGGTCGAGTGTAGCGCACCGGTCGCCCGGCACCCAACGCTCCCGAGCCAAAGCCGACGATTACTGATCTCTCAGCACGAGCAGCGGATCGACGCCCATCGCGCGGAGCGTCGGCAGATAGCAGGCCGCAAACGTCACCAGCAGCATCATGACCGCGACCGTGGCGTACGTCGCCGGATCGGTCGGGCTGACGCCGTGGAGCTCACTCGACAGCCATCGCGTCAGGGTCAGCGCCCCGCACATGCCGATGACAATGCCGGTCAGACAGAGAGCCGCACCTTCTCGAATGACCAGCCAGAACACGTCGCGAGGCTGCGCCCCAAGGGCGACACGGATTCCCAGGTCGCGCGTTTGCCGCGACACCAGGAACGACAACACTCCATAGACGCCGACACATCCCAGAATCAGAGCCAGTGCGGCCATGGTCACCAGCAAGGACGCCGTCGCGGCAGGCGCCGCTACCGCGTCGGCGACGACCGCCCGCATCGGCCGCACGTTTCCAATGACGACCTCGTGACTGATGCGCCGCACTGCATCGCGCACGGCGGCAGCGGCCTCGGTTGGTTCCATGGACGTCCGCATGGTCAACGTCATCTCGGTTGGAATCCGGCCGTCCTCGAGCGTCGCTTTTGGTCCGTGCGGCACGTAGGCTGTCCCTTTGATCCAGTCCGGAACGTTGCTCGTGAGATCGTGCGCGCGCACGTCGGCTACGACACCGACGACGGTGTGCCAGTCCGAGTCGCCGACGAAGCGGACGTGGGTGCCAATGGGATTCCGGCCGGGCCAGAACCGGCGAGCCGTCGAGGCGCTCACGATCGCGACCGCCGCGCCGCTCGAGAGATCGGTGCGCGTGAATGCCCGGCCCGACTCGAGCGGAATGCTCATGACGCGGAAGTAGTCGGGCGTGATGACGTTCAGCCAGAACAGCGGGGCCGCGTCAGTAGACCCGGGATTGGTATAGCCCTCAATCTCGAGCGAGCGCTTGGCGACTGCGCCCGTCAGTGGCAGTGTGTTCACGAGCGCCGCACCATGCATGCCGCCGGCCGACTGCACGGCTGACTCGAACGTGCGATAGAACGCGAGGCACCGTTCGATCTCGCCGCAGACCGACTCGAGCGGTGATACACGCGCGGTCACGACCTGCTCGGTGGCAAATCCCGGGTCCACCCGGCTCAGTGTCCACAAACTGCGGACCAGCAGCCCCGCGGCAATCACCAGCAGGACCGCACACGCCACCTGCGCAATGGTCAGAACGGCTCGAAGCGGACCTGCCACGGCCTGGCGTCCTCCACGTCCGCCGGAATCGAGGGCGGTGCGCAGGCGAAGACGCAGTGCCTGCAGCACGGGCGCGCTGCCAGCCCCGCAGCCGGTGATGACGGCGAGCGCCGCGGTAAACGCGAGGACGCGCCAGTTCAGATGCACGTCACCTAGTCTGGGCGTATCCGCGGGGAGCACCCGCTTCAGGATCGTGAGCGCTTCGGTCGCGAACAGCAGGCCGACCAGTGCACCAAGCGACGCAAGGCAGATGCTCTCGGTGAGCAGCTGGCGCGCAATCCGTCTGGGCTCCGCACCAATGGCCGTCCGGATCCCGATCTCTCGTTGTCTGGCAAACGCGCGCGACAGACTCAGGTTCGCGACGTTTGCGCAGGCGATGACCAGGACGAGCGCGACCGCCGCGATCAGGATCAGCAGTTGTGGCCGCACGCTGCCGACGAGCGCCTCCTGCGGCGGAATGACGGTCACATTCCGATTCCAGTCCGCCGGCATCGTCCAGGGAAACAG
>JBKPMA010000404.1:0-3951 GCA_046731935.1 Acidobacteriota bacterium | reverse complement strand
GTGCTCCGTCATCCGGCATCGATCTGGGCGTTTCGTCATCTCCTGCATCCCGATTTCGGCAGCCGGCTGGCCGCGGGGTCGTCACACGCGAGTCGGACTTATCAACCGAGAGACGGCGGCGCCGGCCTCCGAAGCGTCGCCATGTCGCGCCTGGCGTCGGACACGTCGCTCGAGCTACTGATCTACGGCCATTCGCACGTCGCCGCGCTCGACCGGGCACAAAGTGGCGGGATCTACGCGAACGCCGGGTCCTGGATGACCAGGCCTACGTTTCTCCGCGTGGACGAGCAACGGGTCGCGCTGATGGAGTGGACCGGATCAGCCGAGAGTCAGTGTCTCCACGCATTCGATCGCGGAGCCGAGAAATCGCTGCCCCAGGCGTAGGAAGTGTTCGGGGGCGTCCGATGCGATGAAGCGGTGCGCGGGCCGTTCGCTCTCGGCGTCCGCGAGAAGCCCGCGCGCACCGAGCACGCGCGCGGTTTCAGCAGCGGTTTCGTGCGCGCTGTCGATCAGCACGACGTCCGAGCCAAGGATGTCGCTCAGCAGCGGTTTCAAGAGCGGGTAATGCGTACATCCGAGAACCAGGGCGTCGACGCCCGCGGCCTGCAGTGGCGCCAGATACTCGCGGGCGATGAGGCGCGTCGCTTCGGTGTTCAACCAGCCTTCTTCGACAAGCGGCACGAATAGCGGGCACGCGCGCGCGACGATATGCGCATCCGGCGCAATCGCGCGAATGGCAGTCTCGTACGCCCGCGACGCAATCGTGCCGGCAGTGCCGATCACACCAAGCTCACGACTCCGCGTGGCTGCAACGCCAGCTCTCGCGCCGGGTTCGATGACGCCAATCACCGGAACCGAAAGCGTACGCTGCAACATTGGGAGAGCATGCGCCGTGGCGGTGTTACACGCGACCACGATCGCTTTGACGTCCTGCGACGTGAGATAGTCGGTGATCTCGCGACTATAACGGCGCACGGTGTCCGGGCTCTTCGGACCATACGGGACCCGGGCCGTATCGCCGAAGTAGATGATCCGTTCGTGCGGCAGCTGACGGACGACTTCGCGGACCACGGTCAGGCCGCCGATGCCAGAGTCGAAGATGCCGATAGGTGATGCCGCGGTACTCACGCCTTTCTGACTACGATCACCTATGCCGCGTCACCAGCGTATGGACGCAGCGAGCGCGGGTCCGAACGGCATCGCCTTGATGGACACGTGGGCCGGCAAGTCCCAGAGTTGGGCAGCGACGAACGCCTCTGCGCCGGCAAGCAGGTGAGTCGTGATGATGAGCGCGTAATAGTCTTCCAGATGCTTCTTCCGCGCGGCTACGCGTTCCGGACCATAACGATTCGGCGCGTAGCTCGTGCCGACCGGCCTGCCGAGCGAGTCGACCTTGACTGAGCCGTCGGACTCGGTGGCGTACGTGACGACGATGCTGTCCCGCTCGTGAGCCCGCGCGTAACGCAGGTCGTACGCGGACTTGGCCGCAAGGGCGATCCAGGTCATCTCGGCCCCGGCGAACAGCGCGCCGGCGATTGGGCGATCGAGCACCGATTGGCCGTAGCCCGGCACCAGGAACGAGTACAGGAACGCTCGCTTCGGCGAGATGGGCGGCCGCTCCTTGGCGCGTGCTGCGGCGTTAGGCGCACGCGCGGCGGCACGGGCACTGTCGACCTGCTGTGCCGAACCCGGCGCGGCAAGCGCCACGACCAGGAGCGGCCCGGCGAGCCAGCGGTCGATCACATGACGTCGATTACGGACCACGCGAGCAATCCCCGGAAGCGGTGTGGCGGGAGCGTGTGGGAATCGAACCCACCCAACCCGACGGCGTCGGGTCGCATCAGTTTTGAAGACTGAGGGGACCACCAGACCCCAGCCGCCCCCTCGCGTCACCCGAGAACGATTGCAGTCTCGCCTTGCGGGAGCACTTCGCCGATCTCAACGGCACGCGGGACGCGTTCAAGATAGTCGCGGACGTGCGACGAAGGCACCGCCACCAGTAGCCCGCCGGACGTCTGCGGGTCCGTCAGCAGCGCACGCTCCACCGGGCTCGCAGTGCTCCAGCGCACCATCGGGGCCACGTATTCGAGGTTGCGATCGCCACCGCCGGGCCGTGCGCCCGCGGCCCACGCGTCGCTTGCGCCGCGAAGCAGCGGAACGGCCGACGTTCGGTTGTAAATAGTCACGGCGCTCGCGCGCGCGATGTGCGACGCGTGGCCGAGAAGCCCGAATCCTGTAATGTCGGTGGCGCATCGTGCGCCCACGGCGAGCGCTGCACGGCTGGCGACCGCATTCAACTCGCACATGAGCGCGACCACCTCGGTCGCGGCGGCCGTGTCCAGAGCTCCCTTTTTCATCGCCGTGGCGAGCACTCCGTTGCCAATCGGCTTCGTGAGCACGAGGCGGTCCCCCGGACGGGCGGCCGCGTTGGTCAGCATCGCGCGCGGATCGATGCGACCGGTGATGGACAGCCCGTACTTCACCTCATCATCCACGACGGTGTGACCGCCAATGACGTGGGCGCCGGCCTCGTGCACCTTGTCCTGACCACCACGGAGGATTTCCGTCAGCACGTCCAGCGGAAGCTGCCCAGTCGGGAAGGCCGCGATGTTCATTGCGGTGAGCGGCGTGCCTCCCATCGCATAGACGTCCGACAACGCGTTCGCTGCGGCGACCTGTCCAAACTCGTACGGGTCATCGACGATGGGCGCGAAGAAGTCGACGGTCTGCACGATCGCGACGTCGTCGGACACGCGAAAGACCCCGGCATCATCGAACGTCTCGTGTCCGACGAGGATGCGCGGATCCGACTTTCGCGTCAGCGGCGCGAGCGCGTGAGACAGGTCCGCCGGACCCATCTTCGACGCTCAACCGGCGCAGCGCGCGAACTGCGTGAGGCGGAAGATCTCGGCTCGCGTATGTGACATGCGATAGCTCCCTGAAAACGACGGCCTAACGTCTACTTCACCACGGCCACGGCATCGATCTCGACCAGCACGCCGCGCGGCAAACCCGACACCTGCACCGTCGACCGTGCCGGCCGTGCGTCACCAATCATGCGGCCGTACACTTCGTTCACGCGCGGGAAGTCAGCCATGTCCTGGAGATAGACGGTCGTCTTCACCACGTCGGCCCAGCTCGTTCCCGCACTCTCGAGCACGGCCGTCAGGTTCTTGAGAACACGCTCGGTTTGAACGGTCACGTCACCCTGCACGATCTGGCCGGTGGCGGGGTCGAGGGCGATCTGTCCGGCAGTGAACAGGAAGTTGCCGGCAACAATCCCTTGCGAGTACGGGCCAATGGCGGCCGGAGCCTGGTCGGTGTGTACGATGCGAGCGCTCACGTTGTCTCCTAGAACAGCCCGACGATCGAGCCGTCGGGGCGAATAGCCATTCGTTCCGCCGCAGGCTCCTTCGGTAGCCCGGGCATGGTCATGATGTCACCAGCTTGCGCGACGACGAATCCGGCACCCGCGGCAGGGTACACTTCGTTCACGGTGATGCGGAAGCCGCGTGGACGACCGAGCACCGAGGCATCATCGGTCAGCGAATACTGCGTCTTGGCCATGCAAACGGGAGTCTCGCCGAGACCGATCGACTCGAGATACTGAATCGAACGCTCGGCCTTCGGTGCGTAGTCGGCCCCATCGCCCCCATACACCTTCCGGACGATGGTATCGATCTTCTCGCGGATCGGCGCCGTCGCCGGGTAGATCGGAGCGAACCTGGCCTTCCCCTCCTCGAGCATCGACATCACGGCCCGCGCCAGCTCGACGCCGCCTTCGCCTCCCTTCTCCCATACCTCGTTCAATGCCACGCGCGCGCCGGTTCGCTCGGCACACTCGGCTACCATCTGCAGCTCCTTGTCGGTGTCGGTCGTGAAACGGTTCACGCCGACCACGACCGGCACGCCGAACTGCCTAACGTTCTCGATGTGCCGCTCGAGGTTCGG
>JBKPMA010000403.1:0-5704 GCA_046731935.1 Acidobacteriota bacterium | reverse complement strand
CCTCCGATCGGTCCTTTGGTGTGGCCATAGGAGCAGACTACCACACCTCCTTTGCGATTGCCAAAGGAGAGCAGACGGGTAGAGCCGAAAGCCTTCAGTGAAGCGGGTGCATCTGAGCGACAATCGAACGGCGCTTTCTTGACCCATGCCCATGAGAGTCATGCCGTTTCTCGCCGCCGTCGCGCTGGCGACAACACTGACCCACGCGCAGCCGACACCGGCGTTCAAGGTGCTGGCCTTCTACCCGCACACCGATGATCTGGCGCACGTCAGCTTCATCGGCGAGGCGAACAACTGGTTTCCCGAGTTAGCACGCACGCGCGGCTTCTCATACGAGGCCACCGACGACTGGAGCAAGCTCAATCGGAACACGCTTGCGAGCTACCAGGTCGTGGTCTTCCTCGACGCCCGGCCAGACGATCCGGCCGAACGCCAGGCGTTCCGGGACTACATGGAGCACGGCGGAGGATGGCTGGGATTTCATTTCGCCGGCTTCGCACTGACACCGTCCAAGTTCCCGCAGGATTGGGACTGGTATCACGACGAGTTCCTCGGGGCAGGCTCGTACGTCAGCAACACGTGGCGTCCGACGTCCGCCGTGTTACGCGTCGAAGCGCCTGACCACGCCGTCACACGGGGACTGCCGCAGACCTTCCAGTCCGCGCCGAGCGAGTGGTATCGATGGGAGCGCGACCTGCGCACGAACCCTGCGATTCGAATCCTGCTCTCGATCGATCCCTCGAGCTTCCCACTGGGTACAGGACCCAAGCCCGACGAGATCTGGCACAGCGGCTACTACCCCGTCGTCTGGACGAACACGCACTACCGCATGGTCTACATGAACATGGGTCACAACGACATGGATTACGAGCACAAGACGAATAAGGAGCTGTCGTCCACGTTTTCGAGTCCGATGCAGAACGAGCTCATCACGCACGCGATCGAGTGGCTGGGCCGACGGGACCACTGACGCGCGCGAACACGCGAAATAGCTGGCGCATGGCTCATGGCCCAGGGGTCAGGGCAGTTCGATGACGAAGATCGAGCCGCGCGGTAGATTGCGCTCGACAGTGAGCCGGCCCCCATGTGTAGCGATCGCGCGTTTGCAGATGCTCAGCCCCAGACCGTAGCCGCCGGTCTGTCGTGACCGCGAGTGATCAATCCGATAGAACGGCTCGAATACTCGCTCAACTTCCTCTTCAGGGATACCCGGGCCATCGTCCTGGATCCGGATGATGGCGCCGGCAGTCACCTTCTCAACGCGGATGAGGACTGGACCGCTATCCGGCAGCGAGTGGGTTACCGCGTTCTCGACGAGATTGCGGAGCACAACGGTCATCAGACGCGCGTCCGCCGTCACCGTGATTGGCCGTTCACCGGCCTGGAGCGCGATCGAGGGCTGCGTCCGGCCAAACGACGCCGCCACGTTCTCGGCCAGCAGCACGAGATCGATCGGTTCCTTCTGGATGCCGTGCACGCTCTGAAGGCGCTGCAGTTCGAGTACCTCCGTGACCAGCGTCTCGAGCTCGCGGACGTCGGCCGCCAGCCGCGTTCGAGGCTCGCTCTCGGGCAACAGCTCCAACGCGACCTTCATTCTGGTGATTGGCGATCGCAGCTCGTGGCTCACGTCGGTGAGCAACTGCTCGCGCGCGGCCAGCATTTCGCGGACCCTCGTGACCATCCGGTTGAACGCATCGGTGAGCGACAGAAACTCGTCTCGCGACGACGGTGCAATCGAGACGTTCAGGTCGCCGCGTGCCAGCCGCGCCACGCCATCGGCCAGCGCCCGCAGCGGCAACAGCAGCCGGCGCAACCGCTGATGTGCGATCAGAATCACACCGACGATGGAGAGGAGCACAGGACCGATGAGCGCGAAGTGCGCGGATCGAAGCCGATGGTTCAGCTCCGGTGAACCGAAGTGGGGGTTGACGGTGAGCGCGAAGAAGACGGTGAGAATGAGCAGCACCGCGACCGCGGTCATGGTCGTAATGAACGCGAGGCGCCGGAAGACGGAGCGATCGACCTGAGGGACGGCCGGGTCGCTCATGAGCCGCTCGCGGTGAACACGTATCCGCGCCCGCGTATCGTCCGGATGAATGACGGCCGTTTGGCTTCGTCGCCCAGCTTCTGCCGCAAGCGGCTCACCAGCACGTCAATGGACCGGTCGTACGCCTCCCAATCCAACCCACGAGTTTCGTCCATGATGCGATCGCGGCTCAGGATCCTGCCTCGGTGCCGCGCCAGCAGCACCAACAGCTGAAACTCCGCACCTGTCAGCGCCAGCGCCACGCCCGACAGATGCGCAGACTGCGTCGTGACGTTGATCACCAGCGGTCCCACGCGGATCATCTCGTCAGTGGCGTCTGCCGTCCGGCGCCGGAGCACCGCCTGGATGCGCGCGACGAGCTCGCGCGGCTCGAAGGGCTTTGGTAGATAGTCATCGGCGCCGGCCTCGAGCCCGATGATGCGATCGGCCACACCGCCGCGGGCCGTGAGCATGACCACGGGCACTCGGCTGAAGTCCCGGATCCTCTTCAGGACAGTCAGCCCGTCCATCCCCGGGAGCATCACGTCGAGTACGACGACGTCGTACGCGTCCTCCTGCAGTGCGCGAAGGCCGTCCTGCGCCGTGACGCGCGACGAGACCGACAGATCGAACGTCGCCAGATATTGCGTGAGCAGCGCGTTCAGCTTGTCGTCGTCGTCGATCACCAGAATGCGCGTCATCGGAACAGCAGGGCCTGGACAGGCGTGAGGGTCGCGGCGCGCCGAGCGGGCAGCGCTCCGAACAGCGGCCCCGTGCTCAGGGCCACTGCCAGTGAGGTCGCCAAAACGCCTGCTGGAGGAGCCATGGGCCAGCCGGTCGCCGCCGCCAGACCGACCGCGACGGCGCTCCCGATGACGACGCCGATTGCCCACCCGGTCACCATCAACACGGCCGCCTCCGTCAGGAACTGCATCAGGATATCGCGGGGCTCGGCGCCCACCGCCATCCGCAGGCCGATCTCGCTGATGCGTTCCCGCACCGACACGAACATCAACGCCATGATGCCACCGCCGGCGATCGTCAGCGCGGCGACGCCAATGGCGGCGGTGAGCAGATCCAGCGACTGCACGGCCTCCGCCTGCAGAGCAACCAGGCGCGACGTGTTCTGGATGTCGAAATCATCCGCGGCCGAACGGTGGCGGATCCGCAGCATGTTCGCCAGCCGCGCGGTAACAGGCGCCATCTCCTCTGGATCGCGAACGCGAATGAAAACCTGGTTCAGCCAGGTGGCATTCGCCACGCGGCGGAGCACGGTCTGAACGGGCGCGAAGATCTGCCCGTCCTGGTCGGACCCGTCGGCGGCCATGCCCTTCCGCTCGAGCACGCCGCACACGTCGAATGGCACCGTGCCAACCAGGATCGTCTGTCCGACCGCAGACTCACCAGGAAACAACGCGTCGGCCACACGGGCTCCGAGCACCGCCACGCGGTCGGCGTGCTGCTCTTCCGTGCGATTGAAGAACCGTCCCTCGCGGATGGTCACGTTGCGGATGTGGGCGAACGCTTCCACGGTCCCGAGGACGGAGGTGGTCGTGGCAATCCGCCCGGCGCGTGCGCGAACCCGCCGCTCCACTCCAGGCGCGGCCGCTTCGATGGTGCGATCGCCGGCGATCGCCTCGACATCATCCAGCGTCAGCGTGGTCACGAGGCCGCGGATTGCGGGTCGCACCGGACTTGCCGTCATCTGCGCCGGACGAACCACGATGAGATTGGTGCCAAGACGCTGAAGACGCTCGCTGACGGCCGCTCGTGCCCCCGCGCCGATGGCACCCGCGACGGTCATCGCCGCGACTCCCACCGAGACGCTGGCAACGGCGAGCAGCGTCCGGATGCGGTGCGCACAAAGCGCCCGCCATGAGATCACAGCGCTCCTCGCAAGCGTCATCGGAGCGCGTCGGCCGGCGGCAGCGCGGCGGCGCGCCGTGCGGGCACGATGCCAGCCACCATCCCGACAGCGGCCGACACCGCGAACCCAACCGCCGCGGCCTCCCACGAAAACCTCGGACCGAGCCGCAGATGCGTAGTGGCGACAATCGCTCCGACAAATCCGAACAGCACGCCGCCGAGCCCGCCGGCGGCGACGGCTACGAACGTCTCGGCAGCGAACTGCCAGCGGATGTCTTCCGGAAGCGCGCCGACCGCACCACGAAGACCGATCTCCCCGGTTCGCCCCACGACAGATCCGAGCATCAGCGCGGCCGCCGTGATGCCCCCGGCGATGAGACACACGGCAGCGACGAGCGGCAAGTACACGAAGAGCAGACGCTCCACGAAGCTCACCATCTGGCGCACGTCATCCGCGGTGATCATCTCGAAGTCGTTCGGACGCCCGTCGGGCAGCGAGTGTCTCGCGCGCAGCACACGCGTCACGGCTCGTGCAGTGGACGCCACCGCGGCGGGGTCGGCGACCAGCAGCTTGGCCTGGACGATGGAGTCCACGTTCATGACCCGCCGCTGGAGCGAGGTGACCGGCACGACCAGCTCGTTGTCGCGGTCCATCCCGTGAATGTCCGTCCCAAAGCGAGCCAGCACGCCAATGACGCGAAACGACGTCGATCCCACCGAAATGTCGGCGCCAATCGGATCATCAGCCCCGAAGAGTCTTGCCGCCAGCGATTCGCCGATGAGCGCGACTCGGGCAGAGCCGGCAACGTCCTGCGCGTCGAAGTAGTCTCCGCGCGACACGTCGCGGTTCCAGACAACGCGCGAGCGCTCCGACTGACCGAGCACACGGGCCGTCGCGGTCCGGTCTCCGTGGCGGATGGTCGCGCCTGGCTGCACCAGCTGCGGATCCCACACCGCGATACCGGGGACGTCCGACGCGATCGCCTGAATATCGTCGATTGTGAGCCGGGCGGTGTCGGCACGAGGCCCGCCAAAGAACTGGCTGCCGCCGGCGACGATGATGATCGACGAGCCGCCAAACAGCTGGTGCACCGTCTTCGTGATCTTCTGTGTGGCACCCTGCCCGACAGAGATCACGATCGTCAGCGCGGCGACGCCGATGAAGCTGCCGAGCGCCATGGCGAACGTGCGCAGGCGGTAGCGCATCGCCAGGCGGGCGCAATGAACGGCCAGTCTGGTGCGATTCACGACAGTTCCTCGAGATGACCGGAGATCAGCCGAACGGTGCGCCGGCACTGCGCTGCAAGCGCCGCGTCGTGTGTGACGAGCACGATGGTCCGTCCCTGGCGGTTGAGGCCATGGAACAGTGACATGAGCTCGTTGGCCGATTGGCCATCCAGGTTTCCCGTCGGTTCGTCCGCAAGAATGAGCTCGGGATCGTTCACCAGCGCGCGGGCGATCGCGACGCGCTGCTGCTGGCCGCCAGACAGCTCGCTCGGTGTGTGGTGCATGCGGTCCGAGAGTCCCACTGCGTTCAGCGCGGCTTCCCCGAGTCCGTGGATCGATCGCCGGTCTGAATACAGGAGCGGCAGCTGCACGTTCTCGAGCGCGCTCACGCGCGGCAGCAGATGAAACGCCTGGAACACGAAGCCGATCTTCTGATTCCTCAGGCGCGCGAGGTCGCGGACGGGAAGATTTGTGACATCCGATCCGCCGAACACGTATCGGCCTTCTGTCGGCCGATCGAGCAGGCCCACGATGTTCATGAGCGTGGACTTTCCCGAGCCGGACGCGCCGACAATCGCCATGAAG